>JADHXI010000056.1 GCA_016783065.1 Desulfobacteraceae bacterium
AGGCGGAAATAAAGCGCATCATTCTCTCTATCAACTCTAATTTTCATGCTTATGCCTCCCAAGCCTCCTATCAAAAGAAGCTGTTATCGCTCGATTCGGTTAACACTTACATTTACCACAACTCTCAACCATCGATTCCCGTGTTCAGGGATTTGTTTCATGAAATGCGTGGTACCTTCAACGTGGTTTTCTCTCTGGTCCAGCGTCCGTACTGATTAAAGCAAAGCCGCACTTCCATGCCCGTCAATCTTGAACGATTTGTTCGCTGTAGGACGATGAATTACTGTGGAGCATGCTCTGTGGGAATGGTTTTACCTTTTGCCATTCCTTTGATGCAGTCTCTGCGCGCCATAAATCATAGTTTTGCTGTAAATTAAGCCAAAAGTCAGGCGTGGTGTCGAAAGCACGGGATAAGCGTAAAGCCATATCAGGGGTTATGGCCCCTCTCTCATTTATGATTTTAGATAATGTTTTTCTGGAAACACTGAGAGTATCAGCCATAGCCTTGATTGTTATGGACAGAGGTAAAAGATAATCTTCTTTTATAATGTTGCCAGGGTGCGTTGGGCGTCTAATCATTCTTCTCATAATATAGCTCCTAATGATAATCGTCGTAATCCAGCGAACATAATATTATCCGACAGTTTTGCCGGGTAGATTATGATATTGAGATGTAAAAAACGACAAAAAAGAACCAAGAGCCCTCTGGAATAGCGCTGCGACTGTTTGCTATCAAGATCGTAAGATATTGATGATAACCGTCACGGAGGTGCAGGATATAAAAATATAAGACAACAGTTTAACTTGCGATGAAGATTTCTCTCCCAACAGGACAAAAAGGCTCCTGTCAGGAGATGGGCGGGCACATTTTGAGGTGTTTGTCCATAGGGAATCGCTATGTAATTAGGTGCAAGGCGTAAGGCGCAAGGTTCTGGGTTCAAGGTTCAAGGTTCAGAGGGTAATTATTGGAGATTTTGTTGAAAATAAAGGGAAAGTCAAGGAAGATCGGTTGAAGAATGGCTTAAAGCCACATGATGCTTGCCAGCGATTCCACCTTTTTGAATTCAGGATCAGCGGTTATAATTGTCGCTTTAAGTTCCTGTGCCAAAGAGACAACGAATGCGTCCGCATAGGAGATCGCATATTGTGCCTTCACATGCGCAGCACTAAGGACGCGGTTCATGCTTGCTTCAGCAATCCGGATGGGCAAACGCAATATGTCCTCCAAAGTGTTTTCGGCTATATCGCTGCCCAGGTTCCGTTCTGTGATGTAGATGATCTCTCCGAGATTTATTACGCTTAGAAATGCCGGCGCCTTTTCTGCCGATGCCTTTTTCAGCAGGTCCTTGACCTTTGCGCCACCAGGTTCGGCCTGGAAATAGGCTAACACAGCAAAGCTATCCAGTACGTAGCTTGACATCTTCACGCCTCATCTCCCTGGTTCGCTCTTTTAACAGGGCATCTGTCAATGATGTTTTCCCTGCCAGTTTGCCATAAAACTCATCAACCGGATCTTTGGTCCCCGGGATAAGGACAATTCTCTCGCCTGCTTCTTGGAATACAACTGAAGTGCCGGGCTTTATCCCAAAGCGCTTTCGCAACACCGCCGGGATCACGACCCAACCCTTGGCAGAGACCTTTGCTTTCATCATTTTGGGAGATTTCATTGGAGTTGCCTCCTGACTGCACAAAACGTTGAGACCTTTGCAAAGCGCCCCCTTTTGCCCAATCTCTGCGTCAGGCTCAAATTTCAATCCTCGAAATATTCAACATATTCCTGTGGTTGAAATTTTCGCCTTCCTTGATCTTGACCAAAATTGAACATTTTTCAAAGGTCTCACGTTATACTTCCAATGCTGGAAAGTATAACAAACGGGAGATACAGTTGTCAATTCCGTAAAACTAAAGCGGGCTTGGTGCCTGAAATAGCCGTCTTGATGGTACGGCCCATATTTCCGGTTCACCAATCTGTCTGATTTCATTTCCCCGGTAGACCACTATCCCTCCCAGCCATTTGGCGCCAAGCCTGGACGCAAGCTCTTTCATGACCCTGACGTCCTTGTGGACGACGGTCTGGCGTGATTTGATCTCCATTCCTACAAACCCGGTTTCTGTTTGAATCAGGAGATCCAGTTCCATTCCCGATCGGGTCCTATAAAAATATACTTCCAGATCCAGTTGACAGGTCCTTATCCATTTCACGAGTTCGGAAACGACCATGGTTTCGTACAGCTCGCCGGTCAGTTCCCCTTTATAGCCGCTCAACTGCCTCAAAATGCCGATGTCCGTCCAGTAGATCTTGGGCGACTTGACAACGGAACTGGTCAAATATCGGTAAAAAGGTTGGAGGAGAAATGTCTGGTAGGAAAGCCGGAGATATTCCAGATACCTCCTGGCCGTATCGACGCTGATGCCGGTGTCCCGGGCAAGTTCTGAGTAGTTGAGCAGCATTCCGGACCTCAATGCCGTCAGTTTTTGAAATTTTCGGAAGGGTGAAAGGTCATTCAGCCGGGCAAGATCTGACAGATCACGTTCCAAATAGGTGTATCCATAGTCTTTGAGCCATTTCCATCTGTCCGGGTCGTTCAGCGACAGCAGGGCCGGCATGCCCCCCCACTGGAGAATGTGGTTTTCGGCCTTCAGATATTCGGCATCCTGTTTATCCAGCAGGGCTGCTGGAATATGAGACAGAACCGATTTCAGGTTTACGGTGGTAAACAGTCTGTGCGCCAGAGGTTCCGGGACACCCTCTTCATCCATGGAGAAATTGATTTCGCTTTGCATCATGGGCCATAACTCATAAAAAAAAGCGCGCCCGGCCAACGATTCCCTGATTTTTTTGAGCAACAGGATCTGGCTTGAACCGGTCAGAACCGTAAATGAAATCCCGCCTTCATCAAAAGCATACTTGACTTTTTCAAAAACAACCGGCGCCTTCTGGGCTTCGTCCAGCACCGCACAGCCCACAGAAGCGGCCCAGTTTGCGGTGAGAAGGTGGGTGAGGGTTTCCCTGTTTTCCGGAGAATCCAGGTTGATGTATTTCAGGTCGGGGTATTTTTCTCTTGAGAGGGTCGTTTTCCCGGTTTGTCTGGCACCGGTCAAGACCACAAGCCGTCTGGCAGAAGAAGCCGGCAAACCTCTTTTTAAAAACCGATATTTCTGTACAATATCGTGCATCGTCGTAAAATATACAGTAAAATTGTTTTTGTCAATAAAAAGCGGGATATTCCGTATTATTTTTGCCGGCGGCCTCCGGCGGTGTTTTCAGCCTGTAGGCTTCTCTGGTCGGAGGGTTTATCGGCTGACGCTGCGGCAGCCGGCGCCCCCGGTTCATCAAATGATACCACGTAAAGGGGGACCTGTGGTATCTTCAATTGAGGTAGATCGAGGGAACCTGGGATATCTGATTCAGTATCTCAATGTCTAATGTTGTGAGATTGGCTCTTGCTTTTAGCTTTGAAGCTGTTTGGTCAAATATCGGTTAGGGCTTACGCAAGAATAACTTCGCAGAATTAGCGCCCAGATTTGGGTCAGATTTGGCTGCGCCGATTGAGCAAAACCACCGAAATAGTAGTACTATTTCGAGGATTTTGCGATTGAGGCGCGGCCGAAGATGACCTGAAGATGGGATGCGAAAATGTAAAGTTATTCTTGCGTAAGCCCTTACTGCAGATACCATGGGGGCAAGCCTTACTGTTGAATCTACCCCGATAGTCTTTGGACAAACTCACCCGCTTGGGCGATGGCCTCTTTTGCTTCCGATAGCTGGTGTAATCCAAAGAAGTGAAAGACATGCAGCATATCATCCCATGTCTCCAGGGTGACGTCCACGCCCGCGGCCCTGGCCTTGTCAACAAATCTCGTGGAATCACAGTAGAGCATTTCGCACGTACTTACTTGAAAGAGGAGTGGTGGCAGTCCTTTCAGGTCACCCAGGAGCGGGGACAGGAAAGGATCGCTCGGATCTGCTCCTGCCAGGTAAGCCTGGATCCACCAGAAGAGGCCAATATCAGCCAGGATTGGATCGGTCTCGCCGTTTTTAAAATAGGAATCATCAGTAAGTCCAATCTCAGTACTTGGCGAGAGACAAACAGCCCCGGCAGGCAAAGGTGTTCCATCATCCCGTAGCTTTAGGATGGAAGTGAGCGTCAGACTGCCCCCCGCAGAGTCCCCGGCGATGATTATATTTTCGGGTTTGATCCCTTTTGACAGCAGCCATTTGTAGGCCGAAGTACAATCCTCCAATTGAGCGGGATAGGGGTGCTCGGGAGCCAGACGGTAATCCACATTCAGCACTCGCATCCCGGTGGCCCTGCCTAGCTCAATTGTGAGCAAGCGGTAACTGTTCGGTGAACCCAAGACCCAGCCTCCTCCATGGAGGTATAATAAGACCTGGTCTTCTTTTGCGGCAGGAACGATTTGCCATTCAACGGGGATTCCTCCAGCATCGGTTGCTTCTATTTTCACATCTTCGGGGACGGGGTACTTCTTTTGTTTGATATGGGCCACATAATCAGAGGTGAAACGATGCATTCTCGCCAGAAAGAGCATTTCTTCACGGGTCACCAGACCGGAGAGCGCTTCAGCCACCCCCTTGTTTTCAAAAAAGAGGGCATTGCCGTGCATCACCTTTTTCCAAAGGGCCTGGAAATCAAGGCCTTGGTTTTCTTTTAGCTGAAGAAACTCACCGATTCCCTCCAATTGGACCTTCTGAAGTTCGTCTACCATTTTGAGCACGTCCGGACGGATTTTTGACCTATCCATAATCGGCATTTTCCCTACCTCCTGATTGATATTGATGTTGAGATTTTTGATCAGAATTTGAATAACTTGGAGGCCTTCCTCTGTCAAGGCAATTTTCTGAAAGGAGGTTTTTCAAGAATGACGCGGACTCCGGGTCTTCAATGCCTTCTTTGTCCTTAACCCTGAACGTTGAACCCTGAACCTGTGAACGGGTACGTTTTTGGCAGAGGTTTGATGTTTTGTGTGTATTTGTGCTATGTCTTAATTAGGCGAGGTTTCAGGTTTCGGGTTTCAGGTGTCAAAGGGATCTTCATGAAAATGGAATTCCGCTAGGAAATGCGAAAATCGAGAAGTTTGGTACAGCATGTTGAATTATAAATGAATTGTTAATTGTTCGAGACAATCTCCCAGGTTAAACCTTTAATAATCTAAGGGAGCCCCACCAAATGCCAATCGGCAAATGCCAATTTTCAATATTCAATTTTCCGGCTTGTCCGGGTCAGGGGGTGAAGAGATGAAAGTAAGCAGTGTCTCCGAGATGAGAGAAATGGATAGGACTGCCATTGAGAAGTTCGGAATAGCCGAAGAGCTTTTGATGGAAAACGCCGGGGAGGCCACCTATTCTGTGATCCTGAATACGTTCGGGATAAGGGGAAAGAGGTTTATTGTCTTTTGCGGTATTGGCAATAACGGAGGGGATGGATTTGTTGTTGCAAGGAAACTCCATTCAAATGGCGGGGATGTCAAGGTCTTCATCCTGGGGGATCGAAGCAAATACAAGGGACCGGCCAAGATGAACCTGGACATTGTGTCGCGCATGCCCATGGAGATCAAAGAGATCCAGGGCACAGATTCCATAAGGGGGGATGTGTTTCATTCCCACGCCATTGTGGACGCCATCTTTGGCACAGGGCTCACACGAGATGTTGGGGGGCTCTATGGCGATGTGATCGAACTCATAAATGAAAGCGGGAAGACGGTTTTTAGCGCGGACATCCCTTCCGGTGTTGCCGGGGATACGGGAAAGATAAAGGGAGTGGCAATAAAGGCGGATTATACAGTGACCTATGGGCTTCCAAAGATTGGGAACATGCTTTATCCGGGGTTTGAACGGTGCGGAAAATTATATGTTACCCATATTTCCTTCCCGCCCTCCCTTTACAACAACGAAGACCTGAGGATAGAGATCAACCACACGGCGAGACTGCCGGCGAGGGACAAAGATGGCCATAAGGGGAGCTTTGGTCAGGTCCTGTTTATAGCGGGTGCGTCCAGCTACTTTGGGGCCCCCTATTTTGCGGCCCTCTCTTTTCTCAAGGCAGGGGGAGGGTATTCCAGGCTTGCCGCGCCCGGATCTGTGACCCCTTTTATAGCAAACAGGGGGAGCGAAATCGTGTTTGTTCCCCAGGAAGAGACGAGCGGCGGAAGCATATCGCTTCAAAATAAAGACGCTCTGGTGGAGCTGTCAGAGGCCATGGATATGGTTGTCCTGGGCCCTGGTCTGTCCCTGGACGAGGAAACTCAGCAGCTGACAAGGGAACTGGCAAGAGAGATCAAGAAGCCACTGCTGATAGACGGTGACGGAATCACCGCCCTGTGCAGGGACCTTCAAATCATCAGGCAGAGAGGATCAGAGACGATCCTGACTCCCCATCCGGGTGAGATGTCCAGGATCACGGGAAAGAGCGTCCAAGAAATCGATGAAAAGAAAATCAATATCCTGCAACGGTCATCAAGGGAATTGAATGCTATCATCGTATTGAAGGGGGCCCATTCTTTGATAGGGTATCCCGATGAAAAGGTCCTCATAAATGTGAGCGGAAATTCGGGCATGGCAACGGCAGGTTCGGGAGATGTCCTTACAGGTACCATCGCGGCCATGTATGGACTGGGCCTGTCCCTTGAAGATGCGGTTGCCAAAGGAGTGTTTATTCACGGGGTTTCCGGGGATCTGGCCGCCCAGGATAAAGGCGAGGATGGCATAACAGCGCAGGATATACTGAATTATCTGCCCCTGGCCGTGAAGATGGTAAGAGAAGGCCTTGACGAAACCCTGCGAGACCGTTATGCAGGGGCACGTATTATCTAGCCCATCACAGAAACCCTTGCCTCAGGGCAAGGTCAGAGACAACCGGCTTTGGCTGAAAGGATTGAGCTGGAGTATTGGAGAGTTGGAGTGTTGGAGTGTTGGAAAAAGATCTTCCCGGATACTGGACACGTGAGACCCAAGAAAGAAATTTCTTGAAAGGGGACGCATGATGAACATTGTAAGTCTTGGGGACAGGAATATTGAGGATCTGGGAGAGAAGCTGGCCCTCATCTTTGAGGGGGAGGAGTTTACCAATACCCGGCTCCATGAGATGGGCCGTCGGTTGGCAGCTGGGCTCAAATCCCTTGGTATTGACAGGGGGGATCATGTGGTGGTCTGCCTTCCAAACTCTCCGGAGGTATGGGCTTCATTTCAAGGGATATGGCGCATCGGGGCTGTAATCATTCCGATCATGTTTCTTCTGGGGGTGGAAGAGGTCCGTTACATCCTGGATCACTCCGATGCTGCGGCCATCATAACAAGTCAGGATCTCCTCCCTACCATTGAAAAGGCCATGGAAGGAATCAGCAGCGTCAAGAACCTTATTGTTCTGGGCGGAAAAGATGAGGGCAACCGGGTGGACTTTCACGGTCTCCTTGCCAGGAACAAACCGCAACAGGACACCGAAGAGATGGCGGAAGATGATCTTGCCCTGATGATCTATACGTCAGGAACAACCGGAAGACCAAAGGGCGTCATGCTCACCCACAATAACCTTTACAGCAATGCGGTTTCGGCCTCGGAAGGCAACGCCTGGGACGGGCCCCCCCGATCGTTGCTCTGTCTTCCCATGGCACACTCTTTTGGGGTGGTGGCCATGAACGCCGGTAATCTCTTGCCTTTCAAAGATTCCTTTGGCGTTCTCATGACCTGGTTTGACCCTGAGGGGGTGTTTCAACGCATCGAGGAATATCGTCTGAATTACTTCATTGGCGTGCCCACCATGTACCAGATCCTGCTGAACCACCCGGCGGCGGATAAATACGACACCAGTTCCCTGGAGCGCTGTACTATCAGCGCGGCACCGGTCACCGAGGAACTCTTCAAGGCCTTTACCAAGAAATTCAACTGCAGAATGTATGAAGGGTATGGCCTTACAGAGGCCTCGCCCGCGGTTGCCCTGTGTCGTCCGAGCATGCCCTTTAAGGAGGGGTCATGCGGGGTTCCCTTGCCAAGCGTGGAGGTGAAGATCTTTGATGAGGAAGACAGGGAACTCAGCCCCCACCAACAGGGAGAAATCGTGGTAAGGGGACCCAATGTGATGAAAGGATATTATAAAAACCCGGAGGCCACCCAGGAGGCCTTGAGAGGCGGGTGGCTCCATACGGGCGACGTGGGATATGTGGATGAGGAGGGGTATCTTTTTATCACCGACAGAATAACGGATATGATCATAAAGGGCGGGTATAACATCTATCCGAGCGAGATCGAGGGGTATCTCGAGGAGCACCCCGCTGTCAGAGAAGTGGCTGTCATAGGAATTCCAGATGAAAAATACGGAGAAGAGATTATGGCCTTTGTGGTACCAGACCCTGAAAAGGGACTCTCAGAGGTAGAAGTAATCGACTATGCACAATCCAGGATCACGAAATACAAGGCCCCCTCCCGGGTGAAGTTCCTTGAGTCCCTTCCCAGGACCCTCGTGGGAAAGGTGGAGAAAAAGGAGCTCAGAAAACTGGCGTGATGGGATTGGAGATTGCAGATTGCAGATTGAAAAGAGTAAGAAATTAAGAACGTGAAGGATCCGAAGTCCAGAGCGTTATGGAAACTATCTAGTTTTCGTTCGGACACTAGACAAAGATTTTTTTCTTGATGCTTCTGAAATAATCCATTATGAATGGCACTCATCGTCAACCGCGCAGACTTGACGGTACCACATTCATCATCTATGACGGCGCTGTGAGCCCGCCCCGGGCAGAATAGACGTGTCTTTTTGGGAGCCGTCGAATTTCATTTCTGCATTAAACGCCTAGCTTTTGGCCAACAATGGAACTTTTTAACGAGATCTTACAGACTATTCTGAGCGGTGTATCCATTGGCTGTATCTACGGGTTGGTGGCCCTGGGGTTTGTCCTGATCTTTAAGGCTACAGAGATAATCAACTTTGCCCAGGGCGAGATGATGGTGCTGGGAGCATTTATAGCTCTCACACTCATCAATGTCCTGGGGTTTCCTTATTGGATTGCCCTGTTGTTGACCACTGTTCTGCTGGGCCTTTTCGGGATGTTATTGGAACGGACCGTGCTGCGCTCCCTGATCGGGGAACCGGTCTTTGCCATTGTCATGCTCACCATCGGCCTGGGCTACTTTGTCAGGAGCAGTGTGAGCATGGTTCCGGGTTGGGGAACCGATACCCACGGATTCAGAACACCATTTACGGACAGGGTGGTCAGGTATGGGGAATTGGTGCTTTCCTGGGAGCAGCTGGCCATAATCCTGATGACAGGGGCCTTGATTCTGATCCTGTTTGCCTTTTTCCGGTTCACCCGTATCGGCGTTGCCATGCGGGCGGCATCCCAAAATCAACTGGCCGCCGCCTATATGGGCATAAGCGTCAACAGGGTCTTTTCCCTCACCTGGACCATCAGTGCTGCACTGGGAGGCTTTGCCGGGGTCCTCCTCTCCCCCATCACCTTTGTTCACATGAACATGGGATTTATCGGTCTCAAGGCCTTCCCTGCGGCCGTTCTGGGAGGATTCGGGAGTATCCCCGGGGCTATTGTGGGAGGTCTTATCATCGGCATTACCGAGAGCCTTGCGGGTGTGTATCTCCCCGTAGGGTGGAAAGACATCGCCGCGTATATTATTCTGATCCTGGTATTGATCATCCGACCACAAGGATTGTTTGGTATTCAAGAGAAGAAGAAGGTGTGAATCCATGCGCTTTATAATGAAAAGGGACTATTATCAGGACATCCGGCTCTTCAAATACCGGAGCACCTTTTTCTGGTATCTGGCCCTGGTCATCGGGTGCTTTTTGGCCCCAACGGTGCTGGACGATTATTTTATCTCCCAACTCACCTTTATCTGCATGTACTCGGTTGCCACAGTGGGGCTGATGCTCCTCACCGGGTACACGGGACAGGTCTCAATGGGTCATGCCGCTTTTTTTGGTATAGGGGCATTCACCTCAGCCATCCTATCTTCCAAGGGTGTTCCTTTTGTCTTGGCCCTTCCAGCAGCCGGTCTGTTGGCCGGTGTTGTGGGAATATTTATCGGGCTGCCCGCTCTGAGGCTTTCCGGGCTCTACCTTGCCATTGCTACCATGGGGTTCGGCTTTATCGTGGAGGAGATCCTGGTACGGTGGGAGTCCCTCACCCACGGGAACATGGGGATGATGGTCGATCCCCCATCCATCGGCCCCTTGCTTTTTGAATCGGAGACGAGTTATTACTATCTGACGCTTGTTATCTTGACCCTCACAATTCTTGCCGCAAGAAACATCCTCCGTTCACCCACCGGCAGGGCCATGATCGCCATACGGGACAGTGAGGTTGCGGCCCAGGCCATGGGGATCAGCATGGCAAAATACAAGACCACTGCCTTTGCCATCAGCGCGTTTTTTACGGGGGTCGCAGGCAGTCTGTATGCTCACAAACTCACCTTTATCAATCCCGAAAGCTTTACCATATTTGTCTCCATAGAGTTCCTTGCCATGATCATTGTTGGGGGTCTTGGCAGCATTCATGGCGCGGTTTTTGGCGCCGCCTTTATTATCTTTCTTCCCCAGCTGATTATCATGACAAAGGACTACATGCCCAAGTATCTGGCGGATCAAACGGGCCTTGACCCGGTACTGTATGGTTTAATGATCATCCTGTTTATCCTCTTTGAACCCTTGGGTATTTATGGGAGGTGGCGGAAAACAAGATTCTACTTTGAGATGTTTCCCCTTTACAAGAAAGACACGTTTCGACGGGAGAAAAAGTACTTTAAGGCAGAGAGGCACTAGATGTCATTTTTTGAGGCCCAACAAATTTCCATCAGTTTTGGCGGACTGATGGCGCTTAATGGTGTGAGCTTCGAAGTAAACAAGGGGGAGGTATTTTCAATCATCGGGCCCAATGGCGCCGGTAAGACGACCATATTCAATTGTATTAACCGCTATTATGATCTGGATGAAGGATCATTCATCTTCAAAGATAAGGATATATCGAAGGTCAGACCGCACGTGGTGGCGGATTTAGGCATATCCAGGACCTTTCAGAACATCGAGCTTTTCAAGAACACCACGGCCATTGATAATCTCCTTCTCGGCAGACATCGCCATCGCCGGTCTAATCTATTCACCGAAGCCCTGTTTTCTCCATTTGTACAAAGGCAGGAGATTGACAGCCGGGAAAAGGCTGAGGAGGTCATTGATTTTCTGGACCTGCAGGCATATCGTGACCAGATGGTAGCCGGTCTTCCCTTTGGTGTTCAGAAGACCGTTGAATTGGGGAGGGCCCTGGCCATGGAACCGGAACTTCTGCTTTTGGACGAGCCATCCTCCGGCATGAACATGGAAGAGATCGAGGATCTCGCATTCTGGATCACCGATATAAAGGAGGAGTTGGGTATCACCATCCTCATGGTGGAACATAATATGAGGCTTGTGAAGGAGATCTCGGATAGGGTGTTGGCCTTGAATTTTGGCGTGGTCCTGACCCAGGGGGACCCCAAAGGGGTTTTGGGGCACCCTGAAGTGATGCAGGCCTATTTGGGAGATGAAGGTGTCTCTATTACAGGTTAGAAATATAGAAACCTATTATGGCCCTATTATGGCCATAAAGGGGGTTTCCCTGGATGTTGAGGAGGGAGACATTGTCACCATTCTGGGGGCCAATGGTTCCGGAAAGACCACCATTCTTAAGACCATATCGGGTGTGATGGATCCGGAGAAAGGCACCATCGAGTTCATGGGACAGAGAATAGACCGGAAGGAGCCTGACAAGATCGTGCGTCTGGGAATTACCCAGGTTCCGGAGGGACGGGAAGTGTTTCACGATCTGACGGTCAAAGAGAATCTTATGATGGGTTCTTTCTTGAGAAAAGATCGGGAAGGAATCCAAAAAGACCTTCAGGCCGTGTATGGTTATTTTCCGGTCCTCAAGAGCCGGACTTCCCAGATGGGAGGGAATCTGAGCGGAGGAGAACAACAGATGCTCGCCATTGCCCGGGCCCTGATGGCGCGTCCAAAGCTCCAGCTCCTGGACGAACCCTCGCTGGGATTGGCGCCATTTCTTGTGAAAGAAATTTTTGAGATTATAAGACGCATCAACCAGGAACAGAAGACCGCCATCCTCCTGGTGGAACAGAATGCCTTGATGGCCCTTTCACTGGCTCGTGTGGGGTATGTTCTGGAACTGGGACGGATCGTCATGGAGGACACCTGCCGGGAGCTGATGGAGAACGAAGATGTAAAGGAGTTCTATCTGGGTATCAAGGAAGAGAGTATCCGGGGTACCAAGCGGTGGAAGAGGAAAAAGAAATGGCGATGAGAAGTCGGGAGACGCTGGCGAACTCCTTTGGTGCAAACGAGAACACGGTTCCTCTCTTGTTTTGGCGCCGGGTCCACGAGTGGGCAGATCGCACCGCCATGCGGGAAAAGGAATTCGGCATCTGGAAGGATATCTCCTGGGGGACCTATGGGGAAAAGGCAAAATATGCCGGGCTGGGATTGTTCCGTTTGGGACTCGAAAAGGGCGATCGCGTGGCCATCATCAGCGAAAATAACCCCGAGTGGCTCTACAGCGATATGGGCATTCTGGCAGGCGGGGGCGTGACCGTAGGCATCTATCCCACAGACTCTCCGGAGCAGGTGGAGTATGTGGTGGGGCACAGCGGGTCGAGATTCTATATTGCCGAGGACGAGGAACAGCTGGACAAGATTTTGCAGGTTCGGGAAAATATTTCTCATCTGGAAAAAATTATCGTCATGGACATGGAGGGGCTCCGGCATTTCAAGGACCCCATGGTCATGAGCTTTGACGAGTTGTTGGCATTGGGAAAGGAGGAGAATCAGCAGGAGCCCGAGCTTTTTGAAAGACTCATTAGAGGACCCGGGCCCGGGGATCTGGCCATTCTGATTTACACCTCGGGCACCACCGGTCCGCCAAAAGGGGCCATGATCTCTCACCAAAACATCCTCAGCGTTATGGAAATGGCAAATGAGGTCAACCCGGGATTCGAAGACGACGAGATTCTCTCTTTCTTGCCGCTTTGCCATATTGCCCAGCGAACGGTCTCTGTGTTCAACCCTCTCCAGGTGCCATTTATCGTGAATTTTGTAGAGGAACTGGATACCGTTCCGGAAAATATCCGGGAGGTCTCACCCACCGTGTTTTTCGCGGTTCCCCGTATCTGGGAGAAATTTTATTCCGGCCTGGTGCTCCGGATGAGGGATTCCAGCCGCCTGGAGAAACTGGCCTTCAAATGGGCTCTGAATATTGGAAAAAGGGTGTCGGATCATCGATTAAGCCAATCGGAACCTCCCCTTTATCTGAGCCTCCTTTTTAAACTGGCCGATTGGACGGTCTTGAAAAACCTCAAAAAGTCAGTGGGGTTGGACAGGGCCCGGTACCTTCTCTCGGGGGCCGCCCCGATCTCCCCTGATCTCCTGAAGTTCTATCATTCGCTCGGACTCGACATGAGGGAGGTGTACGGGCAGACGGAAAACTGTGGACCCACTTCCATTCATTACGAAAACGATGTAAAATTCGGTACCGTCGGGAGGGCTCTCCCCAGGGCGCAGATAAAGATAGCTGAGGACGGGGAAATCCTCCTTAAAGGGCCCCATATATTTATGGGCTATTTTAATGATCCTGAAAAAACCGAGGAGACCATTGTGGATGGTTGGCTGCATACCGGCGATGTAGGAGAGTTGGATGAGGACGGCCATCTGATCATCTTGGACCGGAAAAAGGACATCATTATCACCTCGGGGGGAAAGAACATCACGCCTTCTGAAATTGAAAACCAGCTCAAGTTTAATCCTTATATCAACGATGCCGTTGTTATTGGAGACGGCAGGAAATACCTCACGGCCCTCATCATGATCGATGATGAAAATGTCATGGAATATGCTCAGGAAAACCGTGTCCCCTTTACCACCTATGCCAGTCTGACCCGGGCCCCCGAGGTCATCAAGCTGGTTCAAAGGGAGGTGGATACCGTAAACAAAAAATTTGCCCGGGTGGAGACCATAAAAAAAGTCCGTTTGATTGACATCAAGCTTACCGAGGATGATGATGAGATTACCCCCACCATGAAGCTGAAGAGGAAATTTGTGAATGAAAAATTCAAGGATGCCATTGAGTCTATGTATTGAAGAAAATTGTGAGAAGTGGATTAATTTGCGTCTAACAATCAAACTTCAAGGCTAAAAATTTGGCGGTGGAATTTATAAATCATAAACTTTTAACTTACGGCTTATGAAAGGAGGTCAGACATGAAAAAGGCGATAATGGCGTGTATGGTGATCCTGGCAATGACTTTGGGGCTTTCCGGGATCTCCATGGCCGAAGTGGGGGTAACCGATGAGGAGATCGTCATTGGTTCCCATCAGGACCTGAGCGGACCCATTGCCGGCTGGGGGACACAGGTGAAAAACGGTCTGGAGATGCGGGCACGTGAGATCAACGAGGCCGGCGGTATCCACGGAAGAAAGATCAGACTCGTGATCGAAGATAGTGCCTATGATCCCAAGAAGGCCATCATGGTAACCAACAAGCTCATCAACCGGGACAAGGTCTTCTGTTTTATCGGCAACATGGGCTCCCCGACCGCGGGTGCCACAAAACCAATTATTTCGAGAAAGAAGATCCCGCAGATGTTCCCCCTGACGGCCGCTTCGCTCTTCTACGATCCATACGACCGTTACAGTTTCGCCGGGTTTACGCCATATTATGATCAGGCCCGGATCATCGTGAAATATTTTACCAAGAAAAAGGGATACAAGCGGATCGGGCTCCTGTATCAGGATGACGAGATGGGGGCCATCATGAAAAAGGGTGTCGAGGATCAACTGGCGGCGGAGGGTATGAAACTCACCGCAGCCGAGTCCTATAAGCGGGGGGCCACGGAGTTCAGTTCTCAGATCGCCAAGCTGAGAAAGGCCGATGTCCAGCTTGTGGTCCTGGCCACGGTCATCCGGGAGACGGTGGGGGCACTGAAGGAGGCAAGAAAGATCGGTTGGAAGGTGGATATGTGCGGAATGTCGCCTGCCTATACAAAGTATGTTCCATTATTGTGCAAAAAGGCAGGGTTTTCAGCCGATGGGTTTTACTGCACCGGCCAGACTCCCATGGTCTATAAAGATAGCTCCCTTCCCACGGTTCGGGAATGGTGGAAGCGACATGTCAAATGGTTTGGAAAGGACCCGGACCTGCCAACAACGGCCGGATATGCAGGGGTGTACTACTTCGCCATCGCCGCGGAAAAGGCAGGCCCTGATCTGACAAGGGAGAAACTGGTGGATGCCCTGGAGACATTCAGAGAGGAGCCGGACAAGATCTTCGGAGGACCGCCCTATACTTTTACATCAAACAACCATCAGGGTGCCTTCTATGCAAACATGAGCATTGTTAAGGACGGGAAGTACGTTGTGATTGAGCCAAATCTGTACCACAAAAAACCGTGATAACCGGCGTGTTCTTTCGATACAGGGGAAGTTGAGGCCCCTGCAATGGGGGCCTTCGCAACAAAGGGGTTTCTGCCTGAAAACCGGGCGGAAACCCCTTTTTTGGGCGATCCATCCGCTTCCAATGGCTTGGTTCCACTGGACGTGTTGGCCGATTTGGGCGAGGCTTCGTAAGGAAACGAGATCTGGGAATTGACACCAGATACCCTAACGCAATATAGTAAAGCAGCGTTTCTTTACAATTCTCACTCAATTGCGTTTTGAAGAAGGGAGGTTTGCATGGTTGGAATATGTTCTTATGGCGGCTATGTCCCGCGCTATCGGCTGAATAGGGGGTTAATCTATAAGGCCATGGGATGGATAAATCCGGCAAACATAGCCAACGCCAAGGGTGAAAAGGCGGTTGCCAATTTTGACGAAGACAGTATTACCATGGCCGTGGCAGCCGGTATTGATGCCCTCACCGGGGTTGAACGTTCAGATGTGGAGGGGGTCTACTTTGCCTCCACCACCATGCCCTACAAGGAAAGGCTCAACGCCGGCATCATCACCGCGGCCCTGGGCCTTGATGATCATATCAGGGCCGCGGATTTCAGCGGCGGCATCAAGGCCGGGACCACAGCGTTGCTCTCGGCCATGGAAGGCGTGGAATCCAAAAGGACAAACGACATCCTTGTCTGTTCATCGGATTCCCGTCTGGGGAAACCTGCCTCTCCCCCGGAGCTGATTTTTGGGGATGGTGCCGCAGCACTATTGGTGGGCAGTGAAGATGTGATTGCCCAATTCAAGGGGGCCTACTCCACCACCCATGACTTCGTGGATCACTTCCGTGGCGAATTTACCAAGTTTGACCGCCAATGGGAAGACCGATGGATCAGGGATCTGGGATTTGATCAGCTCGTCCCGGAGGCGGTTAACGGCCTCCTAGACAAATATCAGTTGAAAATCTCGGATTTTGCCAAGGTGGTTTATCCCTGCCATTACAGCGCGGCCCGCAGGAAACTCAATAAGGTCCTGGGTATTTCACCGGAGGCGGAACAGGGCAATCTCCAGACCGAGATGGGGGAAACCGGGACTCCTCATGCCCTTGTGATGTTGGTCTCTGCCCTGGAGGAGGCAAAACCGGGCGAAAAGATTCTGGTGGTGAGTTTTGGCAGTGGATGTGATGCCCTCTATTTCGAGGTGACTGAAAATATAAAGAACCTGAAAGAGAGGAACGGTATTTCCGGGTATCTGGCAAGGAAGGCGGAATTGGACAACTACACAAAATATCTCGTCTGGAGGGATATCCTGCCCGGCGACACGGGACTGCGCGGAGAGGAGGATCTCTGGACACGTTGGTCAGCGCTCTGGCGGGGAAGAAAAATGGTCCTTGGACTCTGGGGGGGCAAGTGTAAGAAATGCGGGACAGCGCAACTCCCTCCCCAAAGGATCTGCGTAAATCCCGATTGCGGGGCCGTTGACGAAATGGAGGAGTATCGGTTTTCCGACAAGATCGCCCATATCGCCAGCTACACGGGAGACATGCTGGCCGCCTCCTTAAATCCCCCTGCTGTTTATGGGGCGGTTAATTTTGAGGGAGGCGGAAAATACTATTTTGATTTTACCGATTGCGACCTTGAGTCGCTGGCAACGGGTATGTCCGTGTCCATGAGTTTTCGGAGAAAATACTATGATCCAAAAAGGGATATTGTGGGATATTTTTGGAAGGCAGTGCCCACAGAGGAGGTGAAATAAGATGGCAGAGGGAATAAAGGACAAAGTGGCAATTATTGGAATGGGGTGCACCCGGTTTGGTGAGAGATGGGAATCGAGTGCAGAAGATCTCATGGTAGAGGCATTTGTGGAGTGTCTTGAGGATGCGGGGATTGAAAAAAAAGAAATACAGGCGGCATATCTGGGCTCTCACTTTGACGAAGTGAATATAGGGAAGGCCGCTCTGCCCCTCTCCATGACCTTGAAACTGCCCTTCATCCCGGTTACGAGGACGGAAAACTTCTGTGCCACGGCAACGGAGGCATTCCGGGCAGCGTGTTATTCCGTAGCGGCCGGTGTTTATGATATCGTCTTGGCACTTGGCGTGGAAAAGCTGAAAGACACGGGCTATGGCGGACTTCCTGCGGGTGCCGCCAGGGGTGTCAGCGCCATGATGGTTGGGGCCAATATGACGCCGCCCGGGATGTTTGCTCAATTGGCCACGGCCTATGGCGCAAAATGGGACATTTCCATGGACAAGATCAAAGATGCCATCGCCCATGTCTCTGCAAAGAGCCATGCAAACGGGGCCCTTAACCCCAAGGCCCATCTGCGCAAGGTCATTTCGGAAGAGCAGATAAAGGCCGCCCCCATGATCGCCTATCCCCTGGGACTCTTTGATTGCTGCGGCGTGAGCGACGGGGCAGCATGTGCCATTATCTCCACGCCGGAGATCGCGGAGAGCCTCAAAAAGAACCAGGATATCGTCAAGGTGAAGGCGTTACAGATATCGGACAGTTCCGGTGAAGAGGCCATGTATTCAAACTGGGACGGATCCCATTTTGTTACGACCCGGAAGGCAGCCACAAAGGCCTATGAAGAGGCGGGTATCAAGAACCCGAGAGAAGAGGTCAACATGATGGAGGTCCACGACTGTTTCTCCATTACGGAAATGGTTACCATGGAAGACCTCCATATCTCGCCAAAAGGGGGGAGCTATGACGATATTATGGACGGGTTCTATGATCTGGACGGACAGGTCCCCTGCCAGGTGGATGGAGGGCTCAAGTGTTATGGTCACCCAATCGGTGCGTCGGGGTTGCGGATGATCTATGCCATGTATGAGCAGATCCTGGATAGGGTCCCCGAGGAGAGAAAGGTGAAGAACGCCCGGGTAGGGTTGACACACAACCTTGGTGGGACGCCGTGGATGAATGTGGGCGCCATTTCAATTATAGGAAAAGACTAACCAAAGAGAGTTGAACCCTGAACCTGTGAACCCTTACAAAAGGAGAAACATGAAATGGACTTTGAATTTACTCCCGAGCAAGGGGCCTTCAAAGAGGAGTTTTTGTCGTGGCTGAAGAAAGATCTCCCCGATGACTGGGACCCCACCCGGTACCGGAATCTTGATTCAACCGAGGAATGGGCCCGCGCCCACAAGGACTTTCAGGGAAGGCTTTACGAGGCCGCATATGCCGGTCTTCATTATCCCATGGAATACGGCGGGCAGGGAAGAACCTTGATGGAGGAGGTCATCGTCCTTCAGACCGTTGCCACTACGTGCGTCGAATTGAGGATGCCGGGGGTGATTACCTTTGGCATGGCTGCTCCCACTATCCAATATTGTGGGAACGAGGAACAAAAAAAGGAATTTCTACCCAAGATGCTGGACGGGACACACATATGGTGCCAGGGGTTCAGTGAACCCAATGCGGGCTCTGATGTGGCAAATGTCTCCACCCGGGCTGTTAAGGACAATGGTCACTATATTGTCAACGGACAGAAGACCTGGACCAGCTTTGCCCATATGGCGGACTACTGCATTCTCCTCGTCCGCACGGATCCCGATGCGAAAAAACACAAGGGGTTGAGTTATCTCCTTCTGGACATGAAACTGCCCGGCGTCGAGGTGAGGCCCATCATCCAGATCACGGGAGAACAGGATTTCAATGAACTCTACATGGAAGACGTTCGTGTGCCCGTGGAGATGTTGGTGGGAAATGAGGGCGACGGCTGGAGAATCGCCATTACCACGCTGATGTTTGAAAGAGTCATTGGCGATGTGACAATGGCCGCGGTTTATCAGAAAAACATCGAGAGAATGATAGAGATGGCCAAACAAAGCAAGCGTGCTGGTAAGCCGGTGAGTGAAGACCCCATTTTCCGGCAACAGCTTGCCCAGGCCTACATTGAAGTCATGGTGTTGAAATACCACGGGTTACGAAACCTCAGCCATCAAATCAGTGGCGGTATTCCAGGTCCGGAAGGATCAATTGGGAAGCTTTTGTGGAGCGAGCCCAACCAGAGGATAACCGAGGCGGCCATAGGGATGCAGGGCCCCAACAGTCAGATCATGGGAGGGTCTCCCTGGTCTGTTCAGGATGGATTCTGGCAATACAGTTTTTTGAGATCCAAAGGTAACACGATAGAGGCGGGAACCTCGGAGATTCAGAGAAATATTATCGGAGAACGTGTCCTGGGCCTCCCAAAGGATATCACCCGGGTTGCAAGACAACAGTAGAGGAGATGCCCGAATGGATATTAAGCTGAACGAAGATCAGATCGAAATCGCCAGGCAGGCGCGCAGGTTTTGTGAAAATGAATCTCCAACGGAATATGTCCGGGCCATGTTCGAAGACGAGCGCGGGTTTACGGACGAGATCTGGGGGAAGATGGTCGAGATGGGCTGGACGGCCATGCGAATCCCGGAAGCACACGGCGGGCTGGATATGGATCTGATGGATCTGGCCGTGATCCTTGAGGAGATGGGGCGGACGGTTGTCCCAGGCCCCTTCTTTTCTACCGTGCTATTGGCTGCTGAAGCCATTATGGAGGCAGGGAGTGGATCCCAGAAAGAGGCCTATCTCCCCGGGATTGCCGAAGGCAAGATCAAGGGCACCCTGGCCCTCCACGAAGCGGAGGGAGGGGGAGACCTTGGCCATATCGAAATGGATGCCCGGCCGGACGGGGATGGGTTTGTACTGAACGGAACAAAACTCTATGTACCGGATGCCCATGTGGCGGATTTTATTGTTTGCGCGGCCCGAACTGAATCGGAAAATGTTTCGGCCGGGGAGGGAATTACGCTTTTCTTGGTGGATCCAAAGGCAGAAGGGGTGTCTGTGTCGCTCTTGCCCTCCATGGACGGAACCCGTAAACTCTGTGCAGTGGAATTCAAAGAGGTAAGAATCGGCGCAGAGGAAATTCTGGGAGAAGCCGGCAAAGGGTGGGAGCCTTTATGCCGGGTCTTGCAACGGGGCCAGGTGGGGCTTTGCGCTGAATGTTTGGGGGGTGCCCAGCGGGCGATGGAAATAGCCACGGAATACGCCAAGGTACGCGTCCAGTTTGACCAACCCATCGGCGCTTTTCAGGCGGTTAAACACAGGTGCGCTCAGATGTACGTGGAGGTGGAGAGTGCCCGTTCCATCCTGTATTGGGCCGCGTGGGCCCAGGATCATGGGAATCCCGAGGAGGCCGTGTTAGCAGCATCGGTGGCCAAGGCCTATTGTTCGACGGTTTACAGGAATGCCACTACGAGTGCCATACAGGTATTGGGTGGCACTGGATTTTCATGGGAGCACGACATCCACTTATACCTCAAACGGGCCAAGGCCAATGAGGTGGCACTGGGGGATCCTGTCTATCATCGCGAACAGGTGGCACAATTCATTGTGGGGTAGTTGACCCCGGGCACCGGATTTTTCAAGAACCCGCCATTGTGGAGGAATTTGGATGAAGTTTAACACCCTGAGGTTTGAAGAACCGGAGGCCGGGATTGGGCTGATTACGCTCAATCGGCCGGATCGCCTGAATGCCCTGAATCTGGACATGGTTGACGAACTCCACACGCTCTTTGATCAACTCCGTGACCGGGAGAAAATGAGAGTACTGATAATCACCGGTGAGGGGCGGGGGTTTTGCTCGGGGGCGGACATAAAGGATTCCCGGGTGCGGAGAGAGGCCTCTACGCTGTTTTCAAATGCAGCCACCCACCTGGTGGCTATACAGAAGAGATATTCTGAGCGGATCCTGGAGATGCGGCGGTTGCCCCAGCCGATAATCGCAGCAGTAAACGGCCCGGCTGCCGGAGCGGGGATGTGTATCGCCCTTGCCTCTGACGTTATACTGGCAACGCCACGGGCCACCTTCATCGCATCCTTCATCAACATTGGCCTCTCAGGTGGTGAACTGGGGACCAGTTACTTCTTGCCCAGGGCCGTGGGACGGGCCAGGGCCGCAGAGATTCTTCTGACAGGACGTACCGTGGAGGCCAAGGAGGCCGGGAGGATCGGCCTTGTCAGCCGTTTGGTGGAAGAGGATGAACTGAGGGATGCGGCAATGGAAACGGCCCGTACGATGCTCAATAAGAGCCCCATGGGTCTTCGTCTGACAAAAGAGGCTCTCAATCAAAACCTCGACGCGCCATCCCTGGAGGCCGCCATCGAACTGGAAAATCGCAATCAGAGTATGTGTTGCTGCACGCCTGAATTTATGGAAGCCGTGGTGTCATTCAGCGATCGGGGAAAAAAATGACTCAACCGTTGCCTTCCTGTTTCTCCTGAGCGAGGGAGTTGGTCGGAAATTCAAACCCTTTCCCTCCTGCCGGGCCGTCAGGGATCGGTGGAAGGGCGAGGGTTTTTACTTGTGCAGTGCCGCCACCATTTCGTTGGTCCGTCTCAGACGTTCAGAGAGGGTCCGGATAAAGACGAGCAAGAGTCTATTGACAACGGTTGGATCACTCGATATCAGCTTATCAAAGGTGGTCTTTGTAAGCATGAGGAGACGGGCGGGTGATTTGACCCTGGCCGTTGCCGAGCGTTTTTGATTGTCAAAAAGGGACATCTCTCCGAAAAATTCCCCTTGCTTGAGCGTGGCAAGTATAACGTTATTCCCAGCCGGGTCCCGTCTCAATATTTCCACCTCACCGCTGATGATCACGTACATGACGTGCCCAACGATTGAGCCTTCGTTAAAAAGTACGCGCCCAGATGGAAATTCGTCGACCAGGGCGGCCTTGAGGATGCGATTCAGTTCGTCATTTGATATTCCTTCGAAAAGAGGGATGTTTCCTGTTTCTACCGAAAGCTCAGGCATCAGAACCTCCTTGATGTGGCTGTGGTGGCCATGGGTCC
>JADHXI010000057.1 GCA_016783065.1 Desulfobacteraceae bacterium
CCGGGAAGATGCCTTTTACCCCCATCTCCTTGAGGGCCGAGATATCCTTATTGGGGATCACCCCGCCCACCGCCACCAGTTTGTCCCCCATATCCTGCTCTTTGATCAGTCCCATGAGTTTTCTACAGATGGGAATGTGCGCCCCGGACATGATGGAAAGACCGATGACATCCACATCTTCTTGGATGGCCTGATTCAAAATGCTGGCGACGGTCTGGTGGAGACCGGTATAAATCACCTCCATCCCGGCCTCACGCATGGCATGGGCAACCACCTTGGCACCCCTGTCATGGCCGTCCAGGCCAGGTTTTCCCAAGAGCACACGTATTTTTCTCTCTGACATATCTCTTATACTCCCTATTCATCCTGCATATCAAATTCTTGAAGCAAAGCCTCTTGCCCCCGCAAGATATGTGCCCTGACCAGCCGCTCTACGCCTTCTGCATCCCGCTTCCCTATGAACTCCAGCATCAGTATGTGATCCTCGTTGCTTTCCCTGGCCATCTCATCCATCTTCAGGATAAGCTGCCTGAAGCGGTATATCTGGTCCCTGAGACCATTGATCATTTTGACCAATCGCGGACTGTGGCTGAGGGCGTAAAGGAGATCATGAAATTCCGTGTTAATCTCAGGGAGTGGCGCCATGTCCTCTCGATCCAGACAGCGTTGATATTCTTCTATCTTCTTCTTCAATGGCAGGAGTTCTTCTTTCAGATGATGAATGGCCGCCAGCCTGGCCGCATAGCTCTCCAGAACGCTCCTGATCCCAAAGGTCTCTTCCACATCAGAACGTGTCAGTCCTGAGACGAAAAACCCGCCTGTTGGATTTTGGTCAAGGAATCCCTCGCGCTCCAGCTTATGGATCGCTTCCCTCACCGGGGTACGGCTGATGCCCATTACGTCGGCGAGCCGGCTTTCTACCAAACGACTCCCCGGGAGCAGATCACCCTTGACGATCGCCGCTTTCAAACTCCCATAGACCCATTGCCCCAAGGATTTTCTCTCGGGCAACGACTTCAGTGCTCTGAAATCAGGCTCTCCTATCTCTGCCGCACCTGCCATACCGATCTGCCTCAGAGGGGTGCTTGTTTATTCCCCAATCTTCAATCGACAATCATCAATCATCAATCCTAAAGCCCCACCCACCTGGCGATATTTGGTTGAAGAATCTCATGGGTTCCCCCCCCATAGAGGAGAAAGCGGTTGTCCCGGTAATACCGCTGTGCCGAGTACTCCATGGAATAGGCATACGCCCCGAAGATCCGGGTAATCTCGTCCCCGGCCCTGCAGGCGGCCTCCGTGGAAAAGTATTTGGCCATGGAGGCCTCCTTCAAACAGGGAATCTTTTCATCCACCATATGAGTCGCCTTATAGGTCAGAAGCCTTGAAGCCTCAAGATCCGTGGCCATGTTGGCCACCTTGGCCTGAATCAGTTGATAGTTGCTGATGGTACTGCCAAACTGTGCCCGTTCATGGGCATAGCGGATGGAGTCATCAAGGGCGGCCTGCTGGAGACCTATGGCCAGGGCCGCTGTCATGGCCCTGATCTCTGCCAGAATGGAGAGGAGATTGCTCATCCCCCGCCCCTCCTGGCCCAGCATATGTTCACAAGGGATATGGACATCGGTAAGGGCCAGTTCCGATATGGGAGTTGTCCGGGTCCCCAAAAGGTCAAAGGGCTTACCTATGGAAAGGCCGGGGGTCTCTCTCGGGACAAAGAAAAAGTTCAACCCCTTGAATTTCTTTGCAGGGTCCGTCTGACAGAGGATCGTATAGAAATCAGCCACCGGGCCGTTTGTGACCCAGCTCTTCATCCCGTTCAGCAAATACCCGTCCTTTGTCCGGATGGCCGAGGTGCTGACATTCCCCAGATCAGAGCCGGCCTCCGCCTCGGTGAGACAAAAACAGGCGATCTTCTCTCCCCCCATGGCCGGGAGAAAGTATGTCTCCCTCAGCGCATCTGTCCCGAAATGAAAAAGAAAGTTTGTCCCCATAAGGCACTGCATGGCCGTGACAGCGGCCACACTCATGAGCCCCCTTGCCAGTTCCTCGCAGATGATGCAGTAGAGGGTGGTATTGCCGCCCGAGCCGCCCCCCTTCTTTGGGTATCTGATTCCAAAGACCCTCATCTTGCCGATCTCCTGGAACATCTCCATGGGGAATTCACCCTTTTCGTCTATCTCCTGCGCCCTCGGGATCAGTTCCTTATCCACAAAGGTGGCCATGATCTTTCTGATCAACGCTTCAGAATTTGAACGGATCATTCATTCCTCCCCGCCTTGAATTGAGCCATCATCTCAGGGATCACCTCGTGGAGATCACCCACCATGCCCCAGTCCGCCACTTGAAAAATGGGAGCCCTGGGATCCTTGTTGATGGCAATCACGTACCTGGCGTTCATCATCCCCGCCCTGTGTTGAATCGCACCTGATATTCCGCAGGCGATATAGAGTTCGGGCCTCACAGACTGACCAGTTTGCCCGATTTGTCTGTCCGACGGAATCCAGCCTTCTTCAACAGCCACACGGGTCCCTGCCACTTCTCCCCCCATGGCGGCGGCCAGATCCTCCAGGACCTTGAACCCGCCCGCATCACCCACGCCCCTTCCCCCGGCCACAATCACCTTGGCCTCGGAGAGGTCAACCCTCCTTCTCTTTTCTTTGACAACCTCAAGGACCCTCGTGTCCATATCTTCTTCAAAGAGCGAGATTTCATGTTTGAGAATATCTCCTTTGTTGTCGAGCCTTTCTTCGGCCTCCATCACCCCCGGTCGGACAGTTGCCATTTGCGGGCGCGAGTATCTGTTGGCGATGGTTGCCATGACATTCCCCCCAAAGGCGGGCCTGGTCTGGAGGAGGATGGACTCATCAGGGTCTATTTCAAGTTCCGTGCAATCGGCGGTCAGCCCCACGCCCACGCGTCGAGACACGCGTGGGGCCAGGTCCCGACCTAAATGGGTGGCCCCCACGAGGAAGACATTAGGTTTGAATTGATTCACCAGTCCTTGGATGACCTGGGTATATGCGGTCGTCCGGTAATCCTTCAATGTGGGATGCTCCACCAGATAGATCTTTTGGGCCCCATAGCTTATCAGGGTCTCACCCAGGTCTGAAACTCCATGGCCCAGCAGCAGGGCGGACACATCCTGATTCAGGGTGTCAGCCAGTTCCCGCGCCTTGCCCAGCAACTCCAGCGTCACCCGGTTCAGTTTGCCGTGCCTCTGCTCTGCAAAGACCCACACCCCTTTTCTGTCGCTGAAATCAGGGATAGACCTCGGCTGCGCGTCTGTCTGGATGGCCTTTTGTTTACAGGCTTCCACACAGGCGCCGCAGGAAGTGCAGCGTTCCAGAATATGAGCCTTTCCATTCTCGAGTTCCACGGCCCCGTACGGGCACGCCTTCATACAGAGCTTACAACCGTTACACAGGTCGATTTCGATCCAGATGGTCATGTTCTTCTCCTAAATAAGCCTGTTTTCCTTCAGCCTCCCCATCAGGTCCCCCACCATCTCCCTGGTATCCCCCTCCAGCATCTCCGTCTCCCTCTTAAACTTGGGGGCAAATGTCTTGATGACATGGGTCAAGGAGCCTTCCAATCCCACCTGGCTGGTTTGAACACCGATGTCAGCCGCGTTCCAGACCTTGATGGGCGCCTTTTCTTTGCAGGCATCAAGGGCTCTCCCCATCAGAGGATACCGGGGGGTATTCAGCTCCCCGATCACTGTCAACAAGGCTGGCAGGCCGCAATGGATTCGCTCAAAGCCATCCTCAAGCCGGGTTTTGGCCACCAGTGCGTCTTCCTCAATCGTTTCGATCTCGCACACATAACTGACCTGGGGGATATTGAGATAGTCCGCCACCTGCGGGCCGATCTGCGCGGTGTCCCCGTCGATTGCCTGTCGCCCGCAGAGGATCAGATCGTATTCCTCTATTTTCTCAATGGCCTTGCCAAGGGTAAAGGAGGTCGCCCAGGTGTCGGCACCGCCAAAGGCCTTATCCGTCAGAAGTATGCCTTCATGCACCCCCATTCCCAAGGCCTCCGATATGGCATCAATTGCCTGGGGCGGCCCCATGGAAAGGGCGGTCACTTTTCCCCCATGGGTCTCCTGTAGATCAACTGCCGCTTCCAGTGCGTGGAGATCATCCGGATTTATAATGCTTTCAACGCCTTCCCTGATCAGATTTCCTGTCTTGGGATCCAGTTTGACCTCGGTGGTATCAGGTACCTGTTTTACCAAAACAATGATGTCCATGATCCTATCTCCTATCCTATCTCCGCAGTTCTTCTGCCCCACCGTTCCCGCATCCCCTCATATCACCTTCTTTTCCCTCAGTCTGTCGAAGTCTCCTTCCGAATACCCGAGCCGCTCGCTGTAAATTTCCCGGTTGTGCTCACCAAAACGCGGAGGAAAGGAGAGCTGGCTTTCTGATTCTTCAAGGAAGGGGGTCATGTTGGGCGATGGTGCCAGGGTGATCTTTATTCTTGTTACCGGATCAGTGGAAAAAAGCAGTCTTCTCTTGACAAGGGGATCGGTTACCACCTCCGGGATGGTCTTAATCTTGCTGATGGGAACCGTGATGGCCTTAAACAACTGGATCAATTCTTCGGAGGTGTGATCTCGCGTAACAGCATTGATCTTCCGATTCAGTGTATCTACATCTCTTATCCGGCCTTCATTTTTTTCATACTCAGGCCTGTCAAGAGACCTGAACATTTCCTGGGAAACCATCGATTTCCACTGTCTGTCATTGCCCACGGCAAGATACACAAATCCGTTGCGGGTCTTGTAGACGGAGACCGGACAGAAAAACTCGTGGGTATTGCCCCTTCGGGTGATCTCTTTTCCAAAACTGGCAGAAAGGGTGATGGGGACGGTGAGCCATGAGAGGCTGGACTCAAACATGGCCAGGTCGATGTGAGACCCCGCACCTGTGGCCTCACGGCGGTAAAGGGCCTTCATCAGGAGCCCATAGGCATGCTCGCTGGTGCCCATGTCAGGGAGGGGGATACCCATTACCTGAGGCTCTCCTTCTGTCTCCCCGGTCAGTTCCATTAGCCCGGACCTGGCCTGCAGGATGGGATCATAGGCCCCTTCGTTACTGTCCGGTCCGAAGCCGGTAACCCCCAGCCATATGATGTCTTGTTTCATGGCCCTCAGGGTCTCATAATCTATCCCTAGTTTCCTGTAGTTTCTCGGGAGCTGATTTGTGGCAAAGATATCTACTTTCAGATCTTGAATAAGGGAACGAAATATTTCCTGGCCTTCTGGCTCTGCAAGGTTCAGGGTCAGTGCCTTTTTGCCCGCATTGATACACAAAAAATAAGTGTTCATCCGTTCCTCTCCCAGAACATTATCGCCCACGAGACGATTTGGGTCCCCATAGACGGGGTGCTCCAGCCGGATGACCCGGGCGCCGTCATGGGCCAATCTGTAAGTGAGATAAGGCAGAACGGTTGCCTGTTCAAGAGATAATATGGTGAGATTCTTGAAGAGATCCATTGGGCTCCTCTTTTATGCCACGGCCCCCTTTTCGTCTGAAAGAGCCTGGGAGCCACATATAAATACACGGGCAAGATGGGGCTCTGAAAAGTAGCTACTAAATGGCTATGTCCATTGAGTTGTGTACTGTATACAATTCCCCGTGTCAAGGGGTTCTTTTCCCCCTTGTTCGCCTATTTTTCTGATAGGTCCTCACGGCCCGGTTATGCTCTGACAGTGTCTTTGAAAAATGATGACTCCCGTCATTCTTCGATACAAAATATAGATAATCGGTCTCGGCCGGATAGAGGACTGCCTCAATGGCCTCCCTCCCAGGGTTGGCTATTGGCCCCGGAGGGAGACCCCGGATCACATAGGTGTTATAAGGGGTGCGTTCACTCAGGTCCTTCTTTTTCAAGTTCCCCGTAAAGCTCTTGATGCCATAAATCACCGTGGGATCACTTTCAAGCCGCATTCCCTTTTTCAATCGATTCAAAAAAACGCTTGCAATCACAGGTCTCTCTTTGGCGAGACCGGTCTCTTTTTCCACGATGGATGCCAGCGTAATCACCGCTTCCATGCTCATGCCCGCCTGCTCCGCCCTCTCCCTGAATGGGGCAGAGACCTCCCTGAAACGCCCGACCATGACGTCGATTATCGATATGGGGGAAAGCCCCCGGCCAAACCTATAGGTATCGGGATAGAGGTAACCCTCCATCCCCGGCCCGGATATTCCGTAACGACCTGCAATTTCCGGATCTGCGGTAAGGGAAAGGAATTTGTCTTTGTCGACGAGGCCTTTTTTCGCCAACAACTCTCCGATCTGCGTAATGGCAAACCCCTCTGGAATGGTAACAGGGTGAGTGATGATAGTCCCCTTTCTCAAGATGTTCATGATCTCAAGAGGTGGCATATGGGGATTGAGAAGATACTCACCGGCCTTTATCTGTGTGCCATATCCTTTCACCTTGGCCCACATGAGGAAAAGCCTCTTGTTGGTGATGATCCCCTTCCGCTCCAGCGCATCCCCCACCTTTTTGAGGGTTGCCCCTTCCCGGACAAAAAAGACCTGTTCCTCCCCGCCCTTTCTGGCAGGGCTCACCAGATAATAGGCAAACCCTATGGTCAGGGAGACCCCGATTAGGAAGAGAAAACCCAGGGCAAAGAAGACTAACCTTTTGTGTGTCCGGCTAACGGCCATGGTCCCACCTGGGATCGTTGGATGATCCGCACAAGGTGTTGGTATGTCAAACAGGACCTGCTTCGAAGGATTCCTACAGGGTGAATCTGCGTCTACTATATAAAGATGTTTGTCAGGTACGAATGGAAAAAACAGGTTCGCCAAGGAATGTATGAAATCGCATATCGAGAGGTCAAGCAAATTGTCCTAGTCTTCAGTGTACTTAAAGATTTTCTGTAGTTCTCGCTTCATTCGCCGTCTCCCTGACCAAAATCATGTCCATTCTGAAGTTCGACCGGAAAAGATGCCAGCCTTCTGGCGCAACTTCTAAATAAGTCCGGGAGAAATAATGGGAATTCTGGAGTGGGGTTCGGGTGTTTCTTGAAGGCGCTCTCTCAAAGTGGATTTCCCTGCCACTTTCATGGGGGATGATATTCGGGCTTCCGGCGTAGGACCTCCAACTCGGAGAGGTTTTTTGCTTGACATGGGCCCCTGTTTCATCGATTATCTTGTTCCATGGGTGAGAGGGAAGACGGTGAAATTCCGTCGCGGACCCGCCGCTGTAACCGGGGATGAAAGCCAGGAATGCCACTGTCCGGACGGATGGGAAGGTTGGTGAGTAAGAAGATCCGGAAGCCAGAAGACCTACCCGCCAAATCAGCTGCTTCAACCTTCGAGACGTAGAGGGCGAGCCGGCAACAAAGGATTAAAAACGGAATCCCAGGACCTAAAAAGGTCTGGGATTTTTTTTGGCGAGGCCCCAACTACCTGCCACAACCCGGCGCAGATTTAGAGGGCGGTGGAGAGAAACCGCCTAACACCACGGCAGCCGAATTTATTGAGAACTTACCGAACGGATTAAGGACGGGTTCAAACGGTTACGGGGCGATAGCGGAGTTACTCTTTATGAAGAAAAACGCTTTCCTTTCCATTCTGGTTCTTCTTGTATTCATCGGCCTGAGTTCCGCCGCTCTGGCCAACGGCCATGGACAAAAACGCCCTACCAAGAAAGGGATTCTGCTGGTTGCATTTGGCACGAGTGTCCCAAAAGCGCAGATCGCATTTCAGCACATCGAAGAAAGGGTCAAGGCCGTATACCCCGGGATTCCGGTTCGATGGGCCTACACCTCATCGATGATAAGAAAAAAGCTGGCCAGACAGGGGCAATATCTGGATTCACCGGAAATGGCCCTGGCCAAAATGATGGATGAGGGGTTCACCCATGTAGCTGTCCAGTCACTTCACACCATAGGCGGTCACGAGTTCCACGATTTACGGAGAAATGCTCACGCTTTTGCCAATATGGCAGGCGGATTTGAACGTATACAGGTCGGAAATCCGCTGCTGGCAACCCAAAAGGATTTATTGAGGGTCACAGATGCAATCATCAAACACATACCCCAAACGCGGAAAAGAGAGGATGCCGTTGTTCTCATGGGTCACGGCTCAACCCATCCTTCCAACGCCTTTTATACGGCCATGATGTATCATTTTCAGCAAAAAGATCCCAATATCTTTGTGGGCACCGTTGAGGGGGCACCGGGAATAGAAGACATAAAGAACATACTGATCCAAAAAAAGACAAAAAAGGCCTATCTCATGCCCTTGATGTCCGTCGCAGGAGATCATGCGAAAAATGACATGGCCGGAGATGAAGAAGATTCCTGGAAATCCATTCTGAACAAGGCAGGGATAGAATGTATTCCGGTTCTCAAGGGTACTGCGGAGTATAGTGAGATCGTGGATATTTGGGTTGATCACCTGGGCATCATCCTTTCCCGTATCAACAAATGAAACGGGATGAGAAGTCCGGGAAGCAGACATCCTTTATCAATGAAGCTTAAACGTTGCTTAAAATGACCAAAAAAGAGAGCCAGGCTGGGACATTCCATTCGATTCATGGGTCTCTTTCCTTATGGGGTCAGCTGATCCTGTTGTCCCTGCTGCTCGCCGCTGTGATCATTGCCTCAGCCGGTCTCGGGTACATCAAGATACCCTTTATGGACGTTGTCCGGGTCGTCTTATCCAAAATATCCGGCCATGCCACGCTGCTCGGCGACATGGACAAGCTGTTTCCCGTGGTGGTGGTGGACGTGCGTCTTCCCCGGATTCTCACGGCGGCAATCGTGGGTGCCGGGCTGGCCATATCCGGGGTGGTGTTCCAGGGAATACTCCTGAACCCCCTGGCAGATCCCTACACGCTTGGGGTTTCCGCGGGGGCCGCCTTTGGGGCCTCGCTGGGAATTCTATTCAACATCAGTTTCATGGGGACATGGTCCGTCCCTCTTTTCGCTTTTCTCGGTGCACTGTTCACCCTGTTGTTTGTCATATATCTCTCGGCGTCAAGCGGCGGGCTTTCCTCAAACAATTTAATCCTTTCCGGGATCATTGTCGCGGCCATTTTATCTGCCGGCATCAGTTTCCTCAAATACGTTGCCGATGAACAGGTATCGGTTATTATTTTCTGGCTCATGGGAAGCTTCGGCTCCAAGACGTGGGCAGACGTTTTCCTGGTCTTCATCTGCGTAAGTTTCGGATTCGTCGTCTTTATCTATTTTTCAAGAGACTTAAATCTTTTGTCTCTCGGTAATCGGAGCGCCTCTTCCCTCGGTGTCGACACAAAAAGAATGCCCTTAATCCTTTTGATCACCGCTTCGCTGGTTTCAGCTGTCTGCGTTTCTGTATCCGGCATAATTGGTTTTGTAGGGCTGCTCATACCGCACATGATGCGATCATTCACCGGGCCGGACAATCGAAAATTGATCCCCGTCTCCCTGTTGACCGGGGCGATTTTGCTCCTCTTTGCAGACACGGTCACCCGCGCGATTCTCCCGCATGAAATCCCCATCGGGGTAATTACGGCACTGATTGGCGGCCCGTTTTTCTGTTATATTTTCAGAAAGCGTCAGACGGCAAAGGTGTGGTAGTGGAAAGGGTTTTTGAAATAGAAAGGATTTCTTTTCTCTACAACGGGAAAAAGGTCATTGACGATTTTTCCATGGTGCTGGAAGCGGGCATGTCTTACGGTGTTCTGGGCCCCAACGGCAGCGGTAAGACCACGTTGGTGGATCTCATCATCAACCACAGACAACCGGTTGAAGGACGAATACAATATAAGGGTGAGCCCTTGTCCAGTTACACAAGAAAGGCTTTGTCCCGGGAAATCGCGCTGGTCCCCCAAAATTTTTATATCAATTTTCCCTTTACAGCCAGAGAAGTGGTCATGATGGGACGTTATCCGCATATGCCACGGTTTTCCGCGCCGTCGTACGGAGATACCCGGGTTGTTCAGGATATTATGGAAAAGACGGAAACCCTGGCATTTGAGAACCGCTACGTTACACAGCTGAGTGGTGGCGAAAGACAGCGGGTCATTTTTGCACGGGCCCTGGCCCAGGAAGCACCGGTTCTGGTTCTGGACGAGGCCACCTCAAACCTGGATATCAATCATGCCATCAGCCTGATGAAAATGGCGGCCCAGCGTGTGAGGCAAGAACAAAAAACCGTTATCTCGGTGATGCAGGATATGAATCTTGCCGCTGCCTTCTGTAATTATCTCATTTTTTTGCGCCAGGGGAAAGTCGTTGCCCACGGTCCGGTCAACGAAATCCTCACCCGTGAAACCCTGTGGGCTGTTTTTGGGGTCGAAAGCAAGGTCTACTTTGAGCCATACCTTGGATCTTTACAGGTGATATTTAAGAAATAGCCATGACATTTTTTAACCCACTCTTAACCCTTTTTCTGGTCATGGCCTGCTCCGTTGCCCAGGCGGAAGTTAAACGGTCTTCTTTCCGGGCGGACCCTGAAGGTCTTATCATCGATCAAGCCGGTCGACGCATGGATGTGCGACCTCCATTCAAGCGGATTATTTCTCTTTACGGCGGGCATACTGAGAATCTCTTTGCCCTGGGGCTGGATGCTGAAATTGTCGGGGTATCGAGAAACGAGGTTTATCCCGAAAAGGCCTTGACCAAACCGGTCTTCTCATATCACGATGATCCGGAAAAATTTATGGCGGCAAGACCGGACCTGGTTCTGGTCCGTCCCATGATCGATCGCGGGTATCCCCAGCTTGTGAAGCGTCTGGAGGAGAACTCCATCACGGTGGTCTCACTCCAACCTGGAGCAATTGATGAGATGTTTCTTTACTGGGAGATCTTGGGCCGGCTGACGGGAAAGCAGGAAAGGGCCGCAGAAATGATTGCACACTTCAAGAAAGAGGTTGAAAATATTCGATCCTTGACCACCCCGGTTTTCCCAAAAAAACGGGGCTATTTTGAAGCGATTCACCGCCGAATGAAAACCTTTTCACCGGAGGCCATGGCCATTTTTGTCCTTGAATCTGCGGGGGGAATCAATGTGGCACGGGATGCCAAACCGGTCAGAGGCACCAACATCGCTTTCTACGGAAAGGAAAAGATCCTCTCCCATGCAAAGGAAATCGATGTCTTTATTGCGCAGAAAGGGGCCATGAATCGCCCGACCCGCTCGCTACTGAAAAATGAGCCCGGCTTTTCGGCGATCAAAGCAATTAGAGACGGCCAGATTCTCATCATAGACGAAATGATCGTGTCTCGGCCCACTTTGCGACTCCTACAGGGCGTCCGGAAAATCGGACATTTTCTTTATCCGGCAATCATAAAGGGGGATAACCATTAAAAGGTTTGTCATCGCAGGGACAAAAAGCGGGAGCGGGAAAACTACCCTCACCCTGGGGATGTTGGCTGCCTTATCACGCCGGGGACTCCGGGTGGCCCCCTTTAAGGTGGGACCCGATTTTATCGATCCCGGTCATCATTCAACCGCTGCCCGCGCAACCAGCTACAATCTCGATGGCTGGATGCTTTCAAAAGATTATAATCTGGAAAGCTTTGCACGGCACGCTCAGGGTGCCGACATGGCCGTCATTGAAGGGGTGATGGGCCTGTTTGACGGCTATGACGGAAGGAGCGAGGCCGGGTCCACGGCCCAGATGGCCAAGTGGCTCGATCTTCCTGTTCTCCTGGTTGTGGACGCAAGGAGCATGGCACGAAGTGCTGCGGCCCTGATACAGGGATTTGAGCGGTTCGACCGGGAATTGAGCTTCGCTGGTGTGGTCTTTAACAACATCGGCAGCAGAGTTCATCTGGACTACCTCATGGACGCACTGGAGGGAAATTCGAAGATGCCGTGTATGGGCGGTTTGCTTCGGAATGAAAGCATCCGGATCCCGGAACGTCATCTCGGATTGGTCACGCGGGAGGATCACGGTCTGTCGGCGGATCGCGTTGAAAAACTGGCGGATCTCATAGAGGAAAATATTGAAGTGGATCGGCTATTACAGAAGCTTCCCTCCATCCCGCCCCGTCCGATCCAATCCGCCCCGCCGTCTTCTGCAAAGGAAAAACAGGTCAAAATCGGCGTGGCCAGGGATCGGGCGTTCTGTTTTTATTATCCTGACAACCTTGAAATACTTCAAGGATTTGGCGCTGAATTAAACTTTTTTTCTCCCCTATCCGACCGGGGCCTCCCCGACGAACTGGATGGACTCTATTTCGGCGGAGGGTACCCGGAGCTTTCTGCGGAGAAATTATCCGCCAATATCGCATTGCGAAAACAGATCCTGGAAAAAAGTAGGGACGGGATGCCGGTTTACGGAGAATGCGGGGGGTTCATGTACCTGTGTCGTGAAATGGGTGACAAGGTCGGAAACACTTTCCCCATGGTCGGATGCTTTCCCTTTCGGACCCTGATGTATCCGCGGTTAAAGTCCCTTGGGTACCGCGAGATTACGTTTTCAAGACCTGCCGTTATCGGCAAACCCGGGCTTCGCGCACGCGGGCATGAATTCCATTACAGCGGGATTGAGACCGTTCTCGAAAAAACGCAAATGGAAAAAGTGTTTTCCGTATCGGCCAGGACCGGTCTCAGACAAGAAAACACAGGGTACCAGATCAATCAGACATTGGGCTGCTACATACATCTGCATTTCGGGAGCAGGCCAGAGGTGGCCGAATCCTTTGTGAAAAACTGTCTGACCTATCAGTACAGAAGAAAGGCAGGCTGATGAAACCCGAAGAAATCGAGGCGTTGAGTTTCAAAATCATAGACCAGGAGGCAGGAACCCATGGTTTTCCATCCGAGCAATGGCAGGTGGTACGAAGGATGATCCATACGTCTGCGGATTTTGACTATAAGGAGAGTATTCGTTTTCACCCCGATGCCATACGGGCCGGTTTAGACGCCATCCGGCAGGGAAAACCCATTATCACCGATACGAATATGGCAAGGGCGGGTATCCGAAAAACAGAGCTTCAACGATTCGGGGCGGGCGTGAAATGTTATATCAGTGACAACAAGGTACATAAGATCGCCGCTGAAACCGGTGTTACCCGGGCCAGGGCTGCCGTGGACGCGGCAGTGAAAAAGATGTCGGGCGGGATCTATGTGGTGGGGAATGCGCCCACAGCACTGCTGCGCCTGATTGAGCTGGTCAAGGAAGAGAAGGCCTCTCCTGCACTGATTATCGGCCTCCCCGTGGGATTCGTCAATGCCGCAGAGTCCAAGGAGGCACTGATGGAACTGGGCTTCCCATATGTTTCAAACAGGGGGCGAAAAGGAGGTTCCAATGTGGCGGCCAGTGTTGTTAATGCGCTGGCCATCATGGCGGCCGAAGTACCATAAAGGGAAGGGATAAATCCATTTTGAGAGAACGGTTCAAAGAAACAGCCGAACCCCACTCCAGAATTCCCTATTGAGGCCCCTGGATTTATTGAGAAGTTACACACTGAAACATTAAATCTAGGCGTAATCCATGCGATAGTGAGGGAACCATGAAAGAAAATAAGGGGGTCTTATACGGTCTGGGCGTCGGTCCCGGTGATCCCGAACTGATCACACTAAAAGCGGCTCGGGTATTAAATGTGGTGGATATGGTCTTTGCCGCAGCATCCACCAAGAACGCCTACAGTCTGGCATTGAGCATTGCCAAGCCCCACATCCCGGACTCAACACCCGTCCGGATGCTCTATTTTCCCATGACACAGGATCAAGAGGAGAAAAAGAAGGCCTGGGAAGAACATGCCAACGTGATCATCGAGGAACTGAAGCTGGGTCACAAGGTCGCTTTTATCACGCTTGGAGACGTCATGACCTATTCCACGTACGGATACGTTCTGAGAAACATTGAAGAAATAGCGCCTCAGTATCCCATTATCAGTATACCGGGAATCACCTCCTATCAGGCAGCCGCGGCCTGTGTGAATATGCCACTCGTTGAGGGGGAAGACTCTCTGCTGCTGACCTCCGGTGCCAAAGGAGGAGACCGTTTGCGTGAATTCGCTGCCAAACCCGAATGTGTGGTGTTTCTCAAGGCCTACCGAAACGTGGAAGATATTGCCGCGGCCATCGAGGAAGCCGGAGGCTATCAGGAATCCATCGGGATTTCCAATTGCGGCCAGAAGGATGAAAAGATTTTCCGAGATATCGACGAACTGTGCGACCGCCACCCCGACTATTGGACACTGATCGTCGCAAAACAGAAAAAAGGCGATGGAACCCAAAAAACCTGAGCCAAAATACCGCACCTTGGCCCTCTCATGCGGGGTTTCCCTGGCTGTTCTCATTGCCGGCATGTTCCTGGTGGATAATCTCGGGATTCACAGAGTCTGGACCCAACTCCTTTGGCCGCTCACCCGGCTGATGTTCTTTGTCACTATCGGGCTTGCCTTCGGACAGGTTATCGAGGCCTCGGATTGGACCCGGACACTGGCAGCACTGGCCGGTCCCCTGTTTCGGTTTGGAAATCTGGGCGACCGTTGCAGCGCCGCATTTACAACCGCTTTTTTTTCAGGGGTTTCTGCCAACGCCATGCTACTCGAGTTTTATAAGACAGGAAAAATCGTTAGAAAACAGCTCTTCCTATCCAACTTTATCAATCAGCTGCCGGCGTATTTTCTGCACCTGCCCACCACGTTCTTTATTGTTATCCCACTGACACGATGGGCGGGGGCACTCTATTTTCTGTTGACTTTCACCGCCGTGGTTTTTCGTACGGCTGTCTTGTTGGTTTACGGCCATTTTCAAAAAGGGATGGGCCTAAATGCCGACGATAACGGAGGCCCGGTGAAAAACATCAAGGAGGAAAAGCGGTCCCCTTTATGGACAACCATCCGGGACCGGTTGCCGGCCCGGATTACCGGCATTGCCATCTATGTGTTACCCATTTATGTATTGGTGTACTTACTCAACGCCGCGGGCATGTTTGAGATGGCCAGAAGATCTCTGGCCGCTTATGTGGTAACCACGGTCATGCCGATGGAGTCCCTTTCTGTCGTGATATTGAGTTTTGCTGCTGAGTTCACCTCCGGCTTTGCCGCTGCAGGGGCGCTCCTTGATGCCGGGGCACTGACGACAAAACAGACCGTTCTGGCCCTGCTCATCGGTAACATCGTGGCCTTCCCGGTTCGCTCGCTGCGACATCAGTTGCCACGTTACATCGGGATATTTTCGCCAAAGATGGGGACCCAACTGTTGCTCATGGGTCAGGGATTTCGGATTGTGAGCCTTGTTTTGGCGGGATTGGTCTATTACGCTATAGGATGAACGTAATTTCTCAATAAGTTCGGGAGAAAGAATGGGATTTCTGGAGTGGGGTTCGGGTGTTTCTTGAAGGCGCTCTCTCAAAGTGAATTTACCTCTCACTTCCGCAGTGGTTGATATTTGGGGTTTTCTCCTAATGAATCCTATTGGCTTCTCCATGGTTTCGGCAAAAGCCCAAATATCAGCCACGCTACGACGACAGGTTTAGAGAGCGCCGGAAAGAAACGGCTGAACCCCACGGTGCCCGAGATTATTGAGAGCTTACGGATGATCCATAAGAAAGGCAAAAAACTACGTTCCGGGTTTACAACGGGCACGGCCGCTGCCGCTGCAACAAAAGGCGCCCTCATGCTGCTCCTTGAAGGACGGGCACCGGATCATGTGACCATAAGGCTGCTTACCGGGAATACCATTCAGATCCCGGTTCATTTCTGCCTCCAGATAGATGACCGGACCGCTCAGTGTTCGGTCATTAAGGATGCCGGCGATGATCCGGATATCACCCATAATGCGGAAATCGGCGCCAGGGTCCGTTTCTCAGACCAGACAGGGACAAAACCTGTGACGGTTACCGGTGGTCAGGGTGTGGGAAAGGTCACAAAGCCCGGCCTGAGCATATCCCCCGGGGAACCGGCCATCACCCGGGGCCCCCGTAAGATGATATCCGAAGCAATTCAGGGGGTCTTGGAGAACCATCGACTTCGGGGATCCGTTTCCATTGAGGTGTTTGTCCCCAAGGGTGAGAATCTGGCAAGAAAGACCCTGAATGCAAGGCTGGGTATCCTGGGCGGAATTTCCATACTCGGTACTACAGGTGTGGTTCGGCCGATTTCCCATGAGGCCTATATTGCCACCATTGATGCGGCTCTGTCAGTGGCAAAGGCATCAGGCCTTGATAATGTGGTGCTGACCACTGGGCGCCGGGGTGAGCGCTTTTCCCAAAGATGGTGGAAAGAGTTGCCCGAGGAGGCCTTTATTCAAATCGGCGACTTCTTCAAGATATCCCTGACCAAGGTCTCGAAAAAAGGGTTTAGAAAGGCCTCCATCACCGTGTTTTTCGGAAAGGCAGTAAAGATGGCCCAGGGAATTCCCCACACCCATGCCGCCAAATCGAATTTGAGCATGGAGAGATTGTCGAAATGGGCATTGGAATTAACGGGAAACAAACGTCTTGCGACCCGGATTGGCGGCGCCAACACGGCCCGCCATGCCCTTGATTTTATCCTCCCCGAATTTCCGGAAGTGGTTTTCCGGGTCGGCGAGGAAATGGTGGCATGGGCGCGGACATTTGCAGGATCTTCGGTTGGGATTCGAGGCATCATTTATGGTTTTGAAGGGGACAAAATCTTCGATTCGGAGGGGACCTGATCGTGAAACCGGTGATTATTATCGGAATGGGGCTTTCGCCAGAGGATCTCACAGAGAGGCACAAGCGGATCATTCGAAAGGCGGACGTCCTCATGGGAGGAAAACGGCATCTCTCCTCCTTCAAGGATACGCCTGCGCTCAAAAAAGAGATTACCAGGGACCTGAAGGGTTCCATTGACTTTATTCGGGCTCATATGCAAGAAAATGTTATCGTGGTCTTGGCATCGGGAGACCCCCTGTTTTTTGGGATCGGTGCCATTATTGCAGATGCATTGGGACCGGATCAGGTCGAGGTCCTGCCAAACATCTCTTCCATTGCCGGTGCCTTTTCCAGGATCAAAGAACCCTGGAGCGACGTGAAAGTGATCAGTCTCCATGGCCGCGATCATGAATCCGAGCTCTTAAAGGCCATTAAGACCCATGAGCGTGTGGCTGTCTTTACCGATCCGAAAAGAAGTCCGGCCTGGCTGGCCGATTTTCTTATTTCAAAAGATGCCAGTAACCTAAATATCGGCGTGTTTGAAAGGCTCGGAGCACCGGATGAAAAAATCGGGTGGTATGATCTGAAGGAGGCCGCTGCCCTGGACTTTGCAGAGCCTAATGTAGTTATTCTAAGAGCGACAAACCAGGCACGGGAAGCAGTTGCGGCACTTCACCTGGGCATGACAGACGAGGCCTTCGATCATGAGGGGGGGCTTATTACAAAACCGGAAATCAGGGCGGTGACGCTGGCAAAGCTCAGTCTTCTCCCCCACCATACCCTTTGGGACCTCGGAGCTGGCAGCGGGTCGGTCGCAATTGAGGCCGCGCTTTTCGTCACCCATGGGAAAATCTTTGCGGTGGAAGAAAAGGCGGAAAGAATCGAACAGATCAGAACCAACATCAGCCGGTTTGGCGTTACGTGCATCGAGGTGATCCAAGCGGTTCTGCCGGCGGGTCTTGAAGCTCTCCCTTTGCCGGACCGGGTCTTTATCGGCGGCGGCGGGCAGAAACTTGATCAGATCATAGGGGTTGCCGCATCTGTGATGGCATCCGGCGGAGTGATGGTGATCAATACGGTGTTGTTGGACAATCTCGAAGCAGCCTCAAAAGCCCTCCGGGAGTTCGATTTTGAAACAGAAGTGATTCAGGTTCAGATCCAGCGCAGCAAGGCCATGCCCTGGAGCCAGAGATTTGAGGCCCAAAACCCGGTCTGGATCATTTCAGGCAGAAAATAGGATCCATCATGTCAAAAGATAACTATCCTGTCATGTTTGTCGGCGCCGGCCCCGGTGACCCGGATCTCATTACTGTCAAAGGACAGCAGGCCTTGCGTCATTCGGACATGGTCATTTATGCGGGGTCTCTTGTCCCGGAGGCGGTGCTCAAGTGGACACGACCGGACGCCACAAAGATCAGCAGTGCCTCCCTGGACCTGGGACAGATCATTGATGAAATAGAGAGGGCCTTTCGGAAGGGAATGCGGGTGGTGCGACTGCACACCGGTGATCCCAGTCTCTACGGCGCCATTTTTGAGCAGATAGCGGCGCTTGATAAACTCGGTATTCCCTGTCAGGTCATTCCAGGGGTCACGGCGGCCTTTGCGGCGGCCGCCGCCATGGGGCTGGAGTACACACTGCCGGAGGTCTGCCAGACCCTAATCCTCACACGCATCGCCGGGAAAACACCGGTGCCCGAGATGGAAGCCTTGGAGGGTCTGGCCGCACACCAGGCCTCCATGGCCATTTACCTCAGCATCGGCCATGTGGACAGGGTGGGCGCCATCCTTGAAAGTGCCTATGGGCGGGACGCAGGGTGTGTGGTGGCTTACCGCGTCAGTCATCCGGATGAAAAGATTATCCGGACAACCGTCGGGGAGCTGCCGGAGGTGACCCGTTCTGAAAATATTTCGCGCCATGCCTTGATCATCGTTGGAAAAGTCCTGGATGTGTCGGCAGAAACACTAAAACATAAATCCAGACTGTATGATCAGGATTTTACACATGGGTACAGGAAATAGGCATTTGCTTTATGGGGGACCATGACAAAATTGCCGTCTGGGCGGTAACGCCAAACGGAGCAGATCTGGCAGAAAAGATAGCAGAAAGAATGCCCGCCGTTGATCTGTTTTGCCCGCAAGGCCTGCCTTCCCGAGCCATTGACGTTCAACGGTTTACGCGGTTAAAGAAAACCGTTGAGCAATGTTTCAAGCGGTATCCCGCACACATTTTTGTGATGTCAACGGGGATCGTTGTAAGACTGATTGCCCCCTTGATCCGGCATAAGACCGAAGACCCTGCGGTCTTGGTCATCGATGAAAGAGGTCTCCATGTGATCAGTCTTCTTTCAGGACATATGGGTGGGGCCAATGCCCTGGCCTTGGAAGTGTCTGATTTGATTGATTCAGACCCGGTGATCACCACCGCCACGGATATAAATGCTGTCCCTGCCGTTGACATATTGGCTGCACAGAAAAACCTCTTCATCGAAAACCCCGCGGCCATCAAATATGTCAACATGGCCATGGTCACCGGAAACCCGATTTTTCTGCATGACCCCTATAATTTTCTAACCGAAGATTTGAATAACATGACAGCGATCCCTTTTGAGACGAGGGGCGATATTCCCGATGATAATCCGCAGGGTGATCTCCGTGCAGGGGTATTTATTGACGATATCACGCTTGATCTGCCGAACAAAATGTTAATTTTGAGACCCCCTTCGCTTGTGGCGGGAATCGGGTGCAACCGGAATACCGGTCTTGATGAGTTGAAAGGGTTTCTTGTTGATGTGCTGGAAAAGTCTGCCCTTTCTCCAAAGAGCTTAAAGGGTCTTTCCAGTATTGATGTGAAATCAGATGAATCCGGTTTGTCGGCCCTGGCAAAGGAACTGGATCTGCCGATTCAATTTTTCACCAGGAAAGAACTCAATAGCGTCGAGACAATCCAGAATCCTTCCACCGAGGTGGAAAAACACGTTGGAGTGAAAAGTGTATGCGAAGCAGCAGCGATTCTCGGCTCGAATCAAGGTCAACTGATCGTGCCCAAACAAAATACCAGAAACGTGACCGTGGCGATCGCCCGAACACCCTTTACATCGTAGGTATTGGCCCCGGGGACATTGACCATCTTTCCAAGATGGCTGTGGATGTGCTCAAAGCCGCCCACACCGTTGTTGGTTATGCCACCTACATTGATCTCATTCGTCCGCTTATTGGAGAGAAGAGTGTTGTCAGTACACCCATGAAAAAAGAAATGGACCGCGTTGAAGTTGCCATCAACATGAGTCTGGAGGGAAAGGCCTGTGCCATTGTCTCCAGCGGGGATGCAGGGATCTATGCCATGGCCGGCCTGGTTTTTGAAATGTGCAAGTTCAAGAAAATCCCTATCGCCTCAAAGAAAGGAACAGAGCCCGGCGGACTTAGAATTGAAGTCATCCCCGGCATCCCTGCGATCTGTTCCGGGGCATCGCTGCTGGGAGCTCCCGTGGCACACGATTTTGCGGCAATCAGCCTGAGTGATCTGCTGACGCCCTGGGATGTGATCGAAAAGCGTCTTGACGCTGCGGCAAAAGCCGATTTTGTTATTGTCCTGTACAACCCGAAAAGCAAGAAAAGAAACTGGCAGTTGGAAGCGGCACAGAATATTGTACTTCGGTGGAGGGACAAAGATACGCCCGTCGGAATTGTCACTTGCGCCATGAGGGAAGGACAGACGGTTCGGATCATCCCGCTGGACCAGCTTAACAAGTCCGCTGTGGATATGCAGAGCACGGTTTTTATAGGAAACAGCACAACATTTACCTACCATGACAGTATGATCACGCCGAGGGGGTATGTAAACAAATACGCCATGGGTAGGTAACAGATGTGCATCTTTAGCAAAATCGCTTCTTAATCTGAAAAAGATCCGTAATTATTGACAAAAAGCAAAGACCAAGAAGGATTCCAACTCCTGGAATCTGGATTGTCCGCAATCCACGGGTTCGATTCCTTGCCGGCACACCGTCTGCTATTGTGAACACCTATCCAGCAAAAATTTTTGCATTTTTTGTGCCAATAGAAGCGCAATGGATAAGCTGTTGATATGATTAATTTATTCTGGAGGGTTGGGATCTTGGAAGGGAGCACCGTATTCGAAATGGTATGGCATTGCCACCCCAACTATGGCATTGATGCCATAGTTGACGGCCCAGTGGCTAATGATGACAAATCAGAAAGGACGGGCTCGGGCGAAGCCTCTAAGAAAGACCCATGTCTTTTGCCTCCTCGGCGATACATTCGTGCAGGATCTTGATCCCCGTGTCAATTTCGCTCTTCTTAATAATGAGAGGGGGCGCCAACTCAAGGGCAAGGCCCATCAGTCTAATAATCAAACCCTTACGCTGTGCCCGATCGACCAGGCTGTTCAGTCGGCTCATGGGGAACAACGCCCGGGTCTTTTTGTCGGTGGTAAAGTCTATGCCAATCCAAAGTCCGTTACCACGGACCTCCCCGACGATCGGGTGCTTTTCCAATGATTTTAAGGCCTCCAGAAAGTACTCTCCCATATCGGCCGACCTTTTGATCAACTTCTCCACCTCAATAATCTCAATATTCTTGAGGCCGGCGGCACAGGACACGGGGTGGTTGGCGTAGGTGTGCAGATGCTCAAAGGTCTCGACGGGGTCAACGACTTCGTCGGTGCAGCCAACCGCCCCCAGGGGAACGTATCCGCTGGTGATGCCTTTTGCCATGGTGATTAGATCGGGCTGAATACCAAAGTGTTCGACCCCGAACCAGCGACCGGTCCGTCCGAATCCGCAAATGACTTCATCTATGATCAACAGCACACCGTAGTCGTCGCAGATCTCCCGAATGATAGGCCAGTATTCCGGGGGAGGAGCCAGTGCGCCAAATCCTTGCTGTATTGGCTCGCCTATGAATATTGAAATTTGGTCAGACCCTTCAAACTCGATGATTCGCCGGACATCCCTGGCGCAAGCAATATCACAGTCGGGGTAACTCAAGTGCAACGGACATCGATAGCAGTAAGGAGATTCCACAAAGACCGACCCCGGAGCAAGCGGCTCCATGGTCTGTCTCATTGACAAGACCGTTCCCAGGGCCCGCAGGGCCAGTGACGTAACCCCGTGATAGGCTCCTCGACGGGATATCACCTTAAATCGTTGTTTTTCCCCTTTGTAAAAATGGTGCTGTTTGGCCAGTTTCATGGCCGATTCAACCGCCTCAGAACCATCACAGACGAACAAAAAGTTATCTATTTTGTCCGGGGTCAATCCAGCCAGTACTTCGGCCAACTCCACGGCCCGGGGATTGGTAAAGTGCATGGGGGTAAAATAGGACAGCTCCACAGCCTGCTTCATGATGGCCTCGGCCAGGTCCTTTCTTCCATAGCCAACATGGACCGGTCTGGTAACCCCGGCCACAAAGTCTAAATAAGATCTCCCTTCCTGGTCAAAAACGGTGCAGCCCTCCCCTTTTGTAATGATCGGGATACCCCTCTTGATTACATCTTTTGATGTCCTGCACAGAATCAAAGATGAGTTT
>JADHXI010000058.1 GCA_016783065.1 Desulfobacteraceae bacterium
ATATAGCTCAGTAAAATGCCTGAGCGTGGGGGCCCTGTAAAGATCAACATAGGCCGTAAGAAAACCCATCTTGTTTAAGTTCACCTGGAGATTTCTTAACAGGCAGGTTTTGCCAACGCGCCTGGAAGAAACCAGAAAAACTTTGCCGCCATTGCCCATTTCTGTGGTCAGCTCCGCAAGTTCATTTTCCCTGTCAGCAAAATGATCTCCGAAAACAAGCCCCCCATAAATAAAAGGATTTCGCATTATTTTTCCCGCCCCAAATTGGTTTTTAATTGAGATAGCATTACATCGCTAACGTTACGGTATTAACGTAACACGGAAGAGAAGGCAGGTCAAGGAAAACATCTGCGGGAAAACAGACCACGGTTGTTGCGGGGATGTCCCCCTTTCCTGTACGTTTTGCATAATTTTCTTTTTCCAAAATAACACTTTGAACGCTCTCATTGCCTACAACCTATTGACATCGTTTGGTTATTAACCGGACGGCAATGACTTTAAATATAACAGGTTTCCCAGATGGTTTTCTGCTTTTTGGCTAATTCATGTGCAATATTCAGGTATCAAGTCGTTTTGGAACCAACGTCCCCCTTTATATGGAAACAGCCTTTCTTCCTCAAGCGAGACCTTGTTCAGCCCTTGCAATTATGTGATCCTGGAGGCCCTTGCTCAGGTCTATGAAATAGGCGCTGTATCCAGCAACCCTGACAGTGAGGCCCTTATGTCTTTCAGGGTGCTTCTGAGCATCCAAAAGAGTAGCTTTATCTACGACATTAAACTGGATATGCGAGATCCCAAGGTCAGACCAGGTTTTCAAGTAATGATAGAATTGTTCCTTGTTCTCCCCCTCGAGAAACTGGGGCGGAAATTTCTGATTGAGCAGTTGATTAAAGCTTTGAAGGACGTCTATTTTCGAGCAGGACTTCAAAACCGCTGTTGGTCCTTTGAAATCTGCACCAGGCTCAGGCGACAGGGTCGCATCTGCAAATAATCCGCCATCTTTCCTGCCATCCGGGGTGGCCGGCGTGTCTAAGGACATGCCGTAGGTGGCAGACACCCCACTGCCATCTAGGTGATAGCCTGCGCCACAGTTGTCAGTGAATTCTTCCACCACCTGTTCCGTACGATGATGAACCTCCCTGGCTAATAGGTCCACATAATCATCGTCGTTGCCAAATTTGGGAGCTGCCAGCATCATCTGCCGCAAGTCCTCATGGCCTTCCCAGTTGCTGTCGAGGACATGAATCAGCTCTTCCATGGATATCCTTTTCTCGTCGAAAGCAAATTTCTTGATAGAAGCCAAGGAATCGGCTACATTTGTGGTTCCCACTGCCACAGGATGGCTGGGAACCCGGGCAGGATAGGTCCACCAACGATAGTCCTGACCGCGTTCGATGCATCCATCTATTAATGCGGATTCAAACGGGCACGGCAAATATTCCTGGTATATGCTCCTGAGCACGTCTTCCAATGCAAACTGTTTGACACAGAAGAACCGGACTTGCTCTAGATAAGCCTGGATGACATCCTCGATACAGGTGAAGGTTGCAGGATCCGGTGTAGGGGCTCCATACTGCTCCTTGCTCTTGGGGTCAATACCCTGATGCAAAGACCACCAAAGACATTTTGGAAGAGAAAAGTAGCTGACGACTCTACGTATGATATTCTTGCCAGGAACATCAAGATAGACACAAGCGCTTACTGAGTAACTGCGGGCATCTTCAAGTGGACAGCCCCATTTCATTAACAAGGGAATAAGAACCTTATCGTTGAAAAAGGCTGGGTAGCCCACTCCGGTTCTCACAACGTCTATAGCCTTAAGAATAAGATCTTTTGGCGTGCCATCATGAACTCTTAGACCGATGCTGGGCTGCAAAGTTGGCATTTCACAGACTGAATCCAGAACAAGGTAGCTTATCTCATTGGTGACATCCCTTCCTTCTGAATCAACTCCCCCAATCAAAATAGCTTGGAGCGTCTGGACACCACCATAGAGAGCGGATACAGTGGGGGAATATACCTGCCCGAACTCTTCAAACTTGAGCCGAAACCTCAGAATAAGCTCCAAGGCCTCCTCTCTGGTTATTCTTCCCTTTTCCACATCCTTTTTATAGAATGGGTTCATGAGCACGTCGAACCTGGCGCCGCACCCGTAACGTATATACTCGATTTGATGGGTAATCAGGTGGACGAAAAAGAAGGACTGAAATGCCTCCTGTAATGTTATGGGCGGATTTGCCGGAACCCATTGACAAACTCTGGCAATCCCCTCAAGCTGCTTTCCCCTCTCCTCGTCCTTTTCCTCCTTTGAAAGTTCCCTCGCCTTTTCAGCATATCTACGCGCCCAATTTATGGCCGCTCTTAAGGAGATGAGCACTGCCTCCAGAAAATCCGTTTGGTTTATGTAATCCGGCGGTATGGTGTTCCCAATTTCCTCTAGCTTCGACTCTGCTTCCTCAATGATCCCGTTCAGGCCGATTTGGAGCACCTTTTCATAGTTAATGACACCCAACTCCGACCAGTGGGTCCAGAAGACAGTACCTTCATATCTCCAGTATCTGTCCAAGTCAGGGGAACCTGCAAAGGCCCTCTCCCGCCTGTCGCTTAGGGATTTTCCTTTCCAGTAATCAACAATACTGTTAAATTCTGCCACATCCTTTTCATCGATAAGGGCTGCACCTTCACCTTGCAAAAGCCTGTGAACCGATTTCCAGTTACGCTCAACAGGCCACATAAGCGCTTCAGGGCTTTCAGCGTAATTGCCCACAATATATTCCCAGTCCTGAATGTATATAGTCATATTTAGGAGGATGTGCTCCAAGGCCTTTGCCCTGCGCAAAACCATTGGTTCTCCATCGGTCATCTGATACGATTCAGTGAGCAACCGAGCCCGCTCAAGTCCTAACTTTACACCTGGTCGAAAAAAATCCCCCTCCTCGACCCTGCAACCTTGCCGCAAATTCCGCACGGCTTTAATATTGATCTTATCTCTCAAGTCCTTTGCTATTGCTGTCATCGTGTTACCCCTAAGTCCAAAATTTACTTTGAGAACATTTGGTACCTATGCGCAAACTCTCCTCTCTCTGGACAGTGCTCTTTTAGGACGTCCATAAAATTATAAAAATCCCATGCTAAACAAAAAGTGGAAGGTCCATAAGCTTGGTAAATGTTAAAAGGAAAATGTTGGATTTTATGATTTTATGGACGCCCCCCTAGTCCCAACGTCATTTTATCCGAATATAGAGAAGAAACTCTTTGATATGTTCACGAAAATCGAGTCTGCCCCTCAGCTCGGCCGCCGATGGGTCCAGGGGTGGGCCTTCTCAAGCTGCGAGGCGAGACGGAACAGGGTGGCCTCATCCCCAAAGCGCCCGGCGAATTGGACGCCCACAGGCAAACCTTTTGCGTTCCAGAAAAGAGGCACGGACATAGCCGGATTGCCGGCCACGTTCATGAGCTGCGTGTATCCGATCGTTTTCCTAAGGTTCTCAACAAATACTGTTGCGTCAGTTTGTGTCAGGGCGAGTTCTCCCAACTTGAGAGGGGGTGTTGCCATCGTCGGAGTTAGAAGCACGTCGAAGTTCTCGAAGAATCGGCCGACCTGGCGTCCGGTGGCATGTATAACCCGAATGGCTGAAGCGTACTGCGCTGCGTTCATGGACCCGACCTCCGTCGCCATGGCGTAGGTCACTGGCTCCACGTCTTCGGACGAGAACTCTCTTCCCACTATGCGGGCTCTCTCCTCCAAGTTCGCCCTCAAGTTTGCGCATACGATGACCTGAATTGCCGCGCCGAGCGCTTCTGCATCAACGGTCAAGGTGGCCTCCTCAACCTGATGACCGAGTTCCTCGCAGATTTCTGCGGCACCTTTTGCAGCTTCTTCGCAATCGGGGTGGGTCTCGTCTCCGTTGAACGCCTGGGTGACGAGGGCGATCCGTAGCCGTCCCGGATCAACACCGATTTCCTCCAAAAAAGGCCTTAACGGAGGTGGAGCCCAGTAGGGGTCGCCGACATCGGGTCCCCCGGTGACGTCCAGCAACAAGGCGCTGTCTCGTACCGAGCGGGTGACTGCATGCATAATGCTCAATCCGCTCCAACCCTCTCCGACGTCAGGTCCCATCGGCACACGGGCACGGGTAGGTTTGAGCCCAAAGAGCCCGCAGCATGAGGCGGGAATCCGAATCGACCCGCCGCCGTCTGACGCATGGGCCGCTGGCAGTATCCCAGAAGCGACGGCAGAGGCGGAGCCGCCTGATGATCCACCGGCAGTGTGTTCGTGGTTCCATGGGTTGAGGGTATTCCCGTGAAGCAGGGACTCTGTAGTGGAGGTAAGACCAAACTCGGGTGAGGCTGTCCTCCCGAATATCACCAATCCCGATCTCTTGTAGCGGGCAACCAGTTCGGTGTCATGGTCAGAAACATAGTCTTGGAAAAACCTGGACCCGTTTGTGACTCGCACACCTTCACAATAGGTGTACAGATCCTTCAAGAGAAAGGGTACACCCCGGAACGGACCTTCGGGCAATCCTGAGGCCACGGCGGCCTTCGCCTCGTCGTACATCTTTACCACGATGGCGTTGAGTCTGGGGTTTCGTTCTTCGGCCAGGGCGATGGCAGCGTCCAGGATCTCTTTTGGGTTGACTTGCCCTTTACGGACGAGCTCAGCGAGGCCCACAGCATCATAAGATTCATACTCTTCGAATCGACCCATTCCCAGTTACCTCCTCCAAAAATAACTACAGAACCAAAAAAAAGAATCCCTATTGTTGAACTGAAACTATAGATGATAGGCTACGGTATACCAAATTTGAGGGATATACGTCAATGGAGTTCTTGCCAGTGGCGCCCTTTTCCAGTAAGGCAGGCAATATGTGGCCAGCACGTCATTACCGGAGGTAGGAGCCTAGTGCGGTAGTTCCGCACGCTGGGATCTGTCCAGGAGGCGCCGGGTAATCGACGTTCCAACTGGGATTTTCTTTTTCTTTGATTAAGAAAGGGAATTTCTCTACACGGAAGGGGGGACGCGGCTAAGAAAATAATTAAGTCAATGTGTTAATTTAATACCCCTTTCCTTCGCTGTGCGCTCTCCTCTTATTGCTGGGTACATTACCACGGGTTGGCTCATTCCAAGCCACCCGGCTATCTTCAACATACTATAGCCGAGCTGTCTTACGGACCAATAACAAAATAAACCCCATGCTTCTGCTTTTGACTTTTCCCGTTGTTTTATTTAATTAATTGGCCCCGTCCTCTATTCCCAATTGAGTCTTCAATTAAGAGTCAAACAAAGACTTGACCCCTTTCAAGCCAACAAAACAAATTACAACCAACTGTTTAAACCTCGCATTTCAATATATGATTAGTTTGTACCGATAAGTTCTTTGATCATTTTGCCTCTAAGCATATTGAAAGAACATTTAATTCTCATTCGGGTGGAATCCCTGTATGGGGAAATATTAGATTCACTATAAAGAAAGGTCAATCAAAGATTTGACCCCTTTCACACTAAAACGAACGGTTTTGAGGCCGCCCACCTTATCAACTCTTGGATTGTGAGACACGGGATAAGGGTTCTCAATGTAGCCGGGGCACGGGCCAGCAAAGACCGCTAGAATATGGGTCACATCTTAAATCTTAAATATTCAAATCCAATATTTAATATTTAAGACGCGACCCCAATCTTCAACGAAGTTATTTTTGCGCAAGCCCTAAGCAAGTAGTAATATCTTTTATTTATTCGAAGTACTCTGGTAGGTATTGTTTGCAGACCTTGATCAATTCCTCTTTGGAAACGGTTGTGATGCGGCCATGTATGTCGTATTGGTCACGCACCCAACGAGCAACACGTCCCACCTTGGCCTTGCTGAGGCGCTCTTTTCCCTTCAGAGCCAGATATTCGTTCACCCATTGAGCGACGCCATCCACTCCTGATTTGTCTGTTATCGCTACTTTGGGAGGACGATCCAGGAACTTACGGGTGTCGAAGATATTGTAAATCCTCTCATCCTTGGAAAGACCATCTGCATGGATTCCAGCGCTCGTCATGTTGAAGCCTGCACCCACAAACGGATAACCTTCGGGGATGGGCGCCTTCACCTCATTCCGATAGTATTCTGCGATTCGGGTAATCATCTTGGTATCCATACGGTTAGTATCGCCTTTGATACCGATGTATTCAATTACTGCACCTTCTAACGGCGGATTTCCTGTTCTTTCACCAAATCCCATGAGTGTTGTATTCACTGCATTGCATCCATATAACCAAGCCGTGGCTCCATTTATATGGACCTTATGGAAATCGTTGTGTCCGTGCCATTCCAATCGATCTGAGGGAACTCCCACGTCATGGATCATCTTATATACCAGCTTGGGGACACTCCGTGGTAGCTCTGCACTAGGAAAGGAAACACCGAATCCTAAAGTGTCACATAAACGTACTTTTACCTTGAGTTCTTCAGGAACTTGCTCCGAAAGGCGCATGAGTCGATGGACAAAGGGTAAAACAAATCCATCTATGTCTGCACGAGTCACATCTTCAAGGTGACAGCGGGGACGCACACCTACCGAGAGGGCCTCCTCAACCACTGCTAGATAATCGGTCATCACTTTCTGGCGGGTTTTATGCATTTTCTTGAAAATATGATAATCTGAACAGGATGTGAGCACTCCTGTCTCTTTGAGCTCCATCTGCGCGACAATACGAAAGTCCCCTTTCACTGCTCGGATCCAGCCAGTTATCTCTGGATAACGGTGTCCCAATTCCTGGCATTTTTTTACCGCCTCCTGGTCTTTTTTACTATAAAGGAAGAACTCACTCTGACGAATTACCCCATTTGGACCGCTTAACTTCGAGATCATGTCGTAAAGCTGAATGATTTGTTCAACAGTGTAGGGGGGGCGCGCCTGCTGCCCATCACGGAATGTAGTGTCCGTGATATAGATGTCTCGGCTCAATAAATCGGCAGGGTCAAATTGAACAAGGTTACCATCGATCTCCTCATAGATTTTGCCTGCAAATGTAATTCGCGGAATCTTATCGTGGCTAAAAATATCTTCTAGCAGGTTTGGTTCTTCTACTTGCAATAAATCCATAGACTCAGATGCCTTTCCTACGCACTTTCCCGATATCTCCAGCAGGCTGCGTATTAATATTAACCCTCATCTTAAATCTTTCACCAAACCATATACCCATCTATTCCTCAAGAGTAGAGGTATCGCCTTCCGGAAGTCCTAGCTCCCTTGCTTTAAGAAGTCTTCTCATTATTTTTCCGGATTTGGTTACAGGTAAACCTGAAACAAACTCTATTTGCCTCGGACAAGCCGCAGCAAGGAGTTTCTTCCTGGCAAATCTTTTGATGTCCCGCATTAGTTCATCGGACGGTTCATGGCCGTCCTTCAGGGATACGAAGGCCTTTATAACTTCCATTACCAAAGGATCGGGAATGCCTATAACACCTGCCTCAGCAACCGCCGGGTGTTCAATAAGGGCGCTTTCAACTTCGAAGGGGCCAACGAGATGTCCCCCGGTATTTATAACGTCGTCAGCCCTCCCCACAAACCAAAAGTAGCCCTCTTCATCCATTGTGGCTCGATCACCTGTGATATACCACTCACCCTTGAATCTACTCTCATAAAGCTCCTTTTTATTCCAATAGGTCCTGAACATCGAAGGCCAGCCCGCTTTTAGGGCGAGATGCCCTTCCTGCCCCGGTGGAACCTCCTTCTCGCAATTATCATCAAGAATTGCTGCGGTCACTGCCATAAAAGGCTTGCCCATTGAACCGGGACGTATGTCCTGTATAGGATAGTTAGCGATTTGGATGCAGCCAGTCTCGGTTTGCCACCAGTTATCATGAAAGGGCAACCCGATCACGTCCTTCCCCCATAACACCGCTTCAGGGTTCAGGGGTTCACCCACGCTGCACGTATATCTCAGGCTTGTTAAATCATGGTTATTGGCAACGCTGTCACCAGCCTTCATCAACATTCTGATGGCAGTGGGGGCAGTATACCAGACCGTTACCTTGTACTTTGCGATTACACGGTACCAAGCGCCAGCGCCAAAGCCTCCTCCGTAAATCACCTGGGATATACCGTTTGACCATGGGCCGAAAATACCATATGAGGTCCCCGTTACCCACCCTGGATCCGCTGTGCACCAGTATATGTCTTCTGGATGCAGATCCAGCACATATCTCGCCGTTGCATAGTGACCCATAATGGCCTCATGGGCATGAATAACACCTTTGGGCTTCCCTGTGGTACCGGATGTATAGTGAATGATAGCGTAATCTTCTTTATCGGTTTTTTCTATATCAAACTCATCCGACGCCTCATCCATAAGCCCTTCATAGCTGACTTTTTTATCTTCTAAATCATAAGGAGTCTTACTTCTGTTGACTATGATAATTGTGTCAAGAGCGGGCAATTCCTCAAGAACCTCATGGATGGCATTGACAAGCTTTGGCGTTGTTATCAAAACCCTGGCTTCGCAGTCTGCGAGCCGGTCTTTCACAGCATCAGGCCCGAAGGCGGAGAAAAGCGGTCCAATGACTCCTCCCACCTTCAACCCACCTAGAAGACTTATATATTGCTCGGGAGTTCGGTCCATATAGGTAAAAACTCTGTCGCCTTTTCTGACGCCCAATTTCCTCAGCGCATTTGCAAAACGATTGCTCAGCTTTGACAAATCAAGAAACGAGTACTTCTCACTTTCACCGTCTTTACTTTCCCAATATAGAGCGATTTTATCTCTTAGGGGTGTTTTTATATGTCTGTCCAGGACTTGATAGGCAATATTAATCTTTCCGCCATCAAACCAATCAAGCTCTTTTTTGACATCTTCCCACCTAAACTCCTCCTTGGCTCTCTCGTAATCAAGGAGATTCGGTTGCACAGGCATCTCATCAATTTTACCTTTCTTGATTGGATCGTAATCCATAGGACATTTTTCCTCTCTTATTTCAAAAAGAAAAGTGTGGCTATATCCCTTTATCTTCGAAAACGTGACCATTTTTTGAAACACCGCCACAATAGGCAGAATTGGTCACTTTTCTTGTACAGGTTGCTTCAGGAGCTTGAGTATGGATTTGTTAAAGTTGCTCCTTAAAATAATAGTTTTGATTGTATACCACATTGTGGCATGTTTTTCAAGTGATAAGAAGTCGCTTTTTGCGCGCTGAGAATAGGAAAATCTGGTCGCATCCTCCCCCCGCATTTGACGCAGGTAAGGGGGTTCCGTAAATTTTTTGGATCAATCTTGACCAATTTTTAAATGGAAAATGAAGAGGGACCATTGTCCCTCTATTTGTTCTCCTCCCAGCCCGGAGGCCTTTCCGGAAGGTCGAACAGGATGTCGTCCCACGGGTGCCTGTACAAACTTGCCTTCAGCCTCTTTTGGTCGAGGATGTGGCCCATCATCCCAATGCTCCTGCCCAGGATGAAGAGACCGTTGAGGACCCCAAGGTCCACATTGTTCTTTATCTCTTCCTTGGTCAATCCGATGCCGGCTTGAAGGTCCAACATACAAATACCTATACATCCGTCCACGTTCAGGATCAGATTGTTCCTCTTCGCAGTGGTAACCTTCTCCACCTCCAGGGCGTAGTCCAGGTATTCGTGGCTTGGGAAGTTCTCCATTACGAACTTCTTGAGCAAGGTCACACGGATGTCGGGATCGGTTACCGACTTGATCCTATGACCGATGCCCTGGATGTTCACGTTCTTCTTCTTTATATGGAGAACGAACTCCTCTGGGGTCATGCCACTATCCTTTGCCGGTTGGAACATCTGGGCAGAGCCGTCGACGGCACCTCCGAACCTTGGTCCGATGGTCAGCATACCGCTCACGAGGGAGGAAATAAGGTCCTTTCCCGCACGAGAGGCGACTATGGCATTGTGGGCACCCGAGACGGCAGGACCGTGGTCCGCCGTTACCTGGATTACCATCTCGATGAACTGCCTTCCCCATGGTGGGAGCACCCTCTTGAACCACAACAGACCTATGACCCCTCCAATGCCTATACCGTGCTCGAAGACCTCGGAGATCTTCACTCCCGCATAGGAGAGTTCATCACCGCTCTCATCGGAGATGGTACACATGAAGGTCGTTGGTTTTCTGATGATGTCATCGCGCATTGCGATCTTGTAGTCGATGGGTATGACCGGAGGCTTTACATCCGAGGGGGGTTTGGCCTTACCCTCAGCAACGAGCTTGTCAAAGGTCTCCTTGATCTTGTCATCGAAGTCGTTGAAGGATCCAGGGACTATGGCACCAGCTTCCTTGAGGGCCTTGTTCTTGTAGTCCGGGGTCTCCATTGCCGCGTCTGCACGGGCACCTGCATGACCGAACTGGACACCAGATGGGAACATCTTTGCACTGGTTCCGATACACCATGCCACGACCGGTTTGGTGATCTTCCCGGCCCTCAGGGCCTCGACGACCTCGTATTCGTCCTTTCCGCCGATCTCTCCAAGGAGGACGATCATGGAAATGTCCGGGTTGGCCTCGTATCTCATGATATGGTCGATGAACAAGGTCCCAGGATACCGGTCCCCACCAAGGGCGACACCCTCGTAGACACCGTCAGTGTTGGTCCCTATTATCATGTTGAGTTCGTTGGATAGACCACCTGACTTGGACACATAGGCCACAGAGCCGGTCCTGAAGAGGTTGGACTCGATGATGTTGTCGAGCGTTCCGGCAGTGTTCCCTATCTTGAAGGCCCCGGCCCTGATGCCACCCACGGTGGCTGGACCGATGATGGTGACCTTCTTCTCAAGGGCCTTGGCCACTATCATCTTTGACCTGCGTTCGGGTATTCCCTCAGCAATAATGGCTATGGTCCGAAGCTGGGGGAAGTCCATGGCGTCCAAGGTGGTGGGGAAGGCGGACCTCATGGATGCGAAGTTCACCATGACGTCAACGTCCTTGTGGTTCTCCAGGGCCTTTTCCAGGGTCCGGTACATTGGTATGGATATCTCACGAGGTCCCCAGAAGCAGACATGGAAACCCTCCCTCGTCGGGTTGACTATACATGCCACCGAGGGGGTCTTCCTTTGACAGATGAAGTCATAGTTCAACATCCCTTGGATGGCGTTCTGCTGGTATCCAAAGACCACGGACCTTGTGTTCTCATCGAAGAGAACGTAATCGGGTTTTTCCTGAACCATCATAATCACCTCAGTTCTCATGTGCCAGAGCGCTTGCCACTATCTTTGTCATGGAATATGCTGGCCCGTGTACCTCTTGGATCGGTATTCCCAGTTTCTTAAGGTCCTCCATGTCCTTCAATCCGGCCTGGTAGTTAGGTCCTCCTCTCCTTACGTAGATCAGGACATTGTTTTCAACGAGCTTGTCCTTGAATTCCTTGAGGGCCTTGATGATACCAATGAAGGTCTTTGCCACATCGGTGAAGTTGGCAATGCCGCCTCCGATGATGAGGTACTTGTGCCTTCCCTCCTGGGGTTTCTCTCTGGTCATAAGGTCCAGGACCGTCTTGGCGTACTCATAGGTCTCGTCAGTGGACGGATTGCCGCTGTACTCACCGTAGTTCGCAAGCTCCTTGGCAAAGCCAAGGTCGGCCACGGTATCGGTGTATATAACCGATGCTCCACCGCCTGCCACGAGGTTCCAGACCCTACCCTTGGCGTTCAGGATAGTCAGCTTCAAGGAGGCACCGGACTTCTCATCGAGCCCGTGGATGTACTTCTCCTCAGGGCTGAGCTTGCGTCCGAAAGGAGCCGGGAAGACCAGATCACCCCACTTCTTTCCTGCCTCGAAGTGGGCAGTGTCATCCAGTCTGCATTTCAGGTCCAGAGGGTATAGTGTGTCACCAGCCACGGCAAAGGGGTTGATCTCAAGGAAGGCATATCCCAGGTCGGCGTAGTACTTGAAGAGACCCTTTATCATCTGGGCATACTTGGCGTTGTCGTCAAAATCTGCTGGCAGTTTGGACTCCACGTCCACATCGTCAATATTAGCCAAGATGGGTACCTCTATGGTCGTGACCGAATCCCAGTTCTCCTCGATATCGACACCGCCCTTGGTCGAGAAGTATATGCTGTCCCCTTCCCGATTGGACTTTATGGCCAGGTAATATTCATGGTCGGCGTTCACGAAGGGTTCGATGAGGAAGTGGGTCAACTCGCCGGTGACATCACCGACGGTAACATCCTTGCCCCTCTTCTTCCCCAGCCACTTCTTGACACCGTCATAATCGGCATCAAGAAGGATGAGACCGTGTTTGCCCCTCTTGCCCATTATCATATCAGGCTTGACGACAAGCTTTTCCTTGGTAAGCCAAGGATGGTCCTTAGCTAGTTGGTCCAAGTCCGTGTCTGGAGTCACCTGGGCGCCCTTGCTACTTAGGACAAGGCCTTCGCCCACGTATTCCACCCAGAATTTGGCTAGCATGTTCTTTGCGTTATGTTCCCTTATGGGTTTTTGAGCCATGTTCTCATCTCTTATTCGATCGAGATCGTCGACCTCTTCGTGAGGTCGATTCAAACGATCATGACTGTTATCCTCATCTCGTCCCCCTGGTCGATCTTGTCGTAGTCCGAAGGGTTTTTGAAGAGCAAAGGCAAGATACCGAAGTTGATCAGATTGGCAGTGTGGATCCTCTCCAAGGACTTGGCCAGGACGGCCTTGACGCCCAGATGCATGGGACAAAGGGCTGTATGCTCCCTTGACGAGCCCTGACCATAGCTCTCACCACCTACGATCATGTTGTGCATACCGCCATCACGGACCTCGGATGTTCGATCATGGAATGAGCTGTCCACTATCTCGAAGACGAACCCCGAGTATTTGAGTGATAAGAAGTCGCTTTTTGCGCGCGGAGAATACGAAAATCTGGTCTTGTGTGTCAAGTTAAATCCGACCGCATGATGTTGTGCGTGGACTAGGGGACATCCTACAAACTATACTAATTCTCTTCCCTCTCGTAAACGGGATACCCCAAAGCCCTCATTGAATTCCCCTCACCAACCGGAAGGTCAGCAAAAACCATCTTGTAGTCGGCTCAAACGGTTAGGACCGCCGTGGTGTTGCTGTCAAAGGGGTTGGTTCTTGCACGGATCAACCCACTGCATTTAGCCTCCCCATTCAAAGGGTATCAGAATCGAAATTGAGGGAAAAAGGGGTTGATTAAAGGGGTACGGGTGCATATACTCGGTTGCCTCCGGGTAAAAGACCGTGCCTCCCGGGAGAGGAGCAGAGTTGCCCCGGAGAACCGTTGGTGATTGACTGTCTAGGATTGAGGCACTGAAGAACCTCAGAGGAATTGATAGATACAAGAAAAGGAGTCACCTATGGATTTCGAATTGACAGAAGAATTAAAGATGTTGGAGGACATGGCATATAAGTTTGCTCAGAACGAGTTGGGTCCCATATCGCATGAGTGCGATGTGGAGGAAAAATACACGCCTGAAATAGTAAAAAAGGCCGCTGAGAATGGTCTGGTGGGGGCCTGGGTCCCGGAGGAGTACGGCGGGGCTGAGGCCGGCTGTTTGGGGCTGGCCGTCATCACGGAGCAGCTTTCCAGGGTTGATATGGGGATCGGGTTGAATGTGGTCGCGGCCTCATTCGGTTCTGAGGCTATCTATCTGTATGGGAGCGAAGAACAGAAAAAGAGATATCTGCCGCCTGTCTGCAGGGGTGAGATGGTGAGTGCCGGAGCATTTACAGAGCCCGATGCAGGAACCGATGTGGCCGGATACCGAACCCGTGCTGTCAAGGACGGTGACGATTACGTCATTAACGGAAACAAGATGTTTATAACCAATGGGACGGTTTGTGGTTTTATGGTCGTGCAATGCATAACTTCCCCCGAGGAAAAGCGGCACAACAGTTTCAGTATGATTATTGTGCCCGGTGATGCGGAAGGGGTCACGAGGACCAAGATCCATGGAAAAATGGGTGTCCGGTCCAGTGACACCGGAGAGATCAGCTTTGAGGACGTGCGGGTCCCCCAGGAAAATCTGGTGGGGCAAGAAGGGAGAGGTTTTTATCAGCTGATGCATTTTTTTGACACCACACGGCCTATGGTGGCGGCTCAAGGGCTGGGGCTTTCACAGGCCTGTCTGGATGTGAGCGTCAGATACTCCAAAGAGAGGAGCGTCTTTGGTGCCCCCCTTGGCAACTTTCAGTTAACCCAGGCCAAACTGACCGAAATGGCTATCAAAATCGAGGCCTTGAGGGGGCTTGTTTTTAAGGCCGCGTGGCTGATCGATGAGGGACGCCCCGATTATACCCTGGCGGCCATGGCCAAATACCTGTCAGGCGAAACCGCCGTTTTTTGTGCCAATGCAGCGCTTGAGATCCACGGGGGCTATGGGTACATCGAGGAATATGATGTCCAAAAATACTACCGCGATGCCAAGATCCTGGAACTCTATGAGGGGACAAAGGAAGCGGAGATAATGACCATAGGGAGGTTCCTGTTATCCAAGTAAAGATTGGGAATTGAAAATCAGGCGGTCAGGCCCTAAGCGTCCTGTCGCTTTTCAGGCTTTCTCACGCTTCATCGTCCGATGAGGCGTGGACCTTTATCCGCTTGAAGATCAGGTCGTTCATGGTCTGGGGGGTTACTGCCCGCTGGGAGACAAGTTCTTTTATTCCGGTCTTCAACGCGTCCAGGTCGTGGAACGGGTGGGTTCCTTCCACAACCTCGAGCTCGGGATATTCCTTTTTGATGGTTTCCAGATATGCCTCCTTAAAGGGGCAGAGGTGAACCAGGCAGGAGGTCAGGTGGAGGGCGTCAATCCCGTAATCCACCAGGGCCTGGACCTTTTGCCAGATCCCCTCGCTGCCAACGGCAGTCGGACATCCCCCGCAATGGATAATTCCCACGAGATCAAGGGGGTCCTCTTCGGGATAATCCTTGAAGGACCCCTCCCGGCCCCGCAGATTTCCAAGGCAGCCCACCATGACACAATTCATCCCGTGAGTGGTGCTTTCACATCCCAATATTCCGATCTTGGCCATACTCTCTCCTCCCTTGTTGGGCCTGTTTCAATTTCTCTCTCAATGGCAATAGTTCAAAGGTTCAAAGGTTTAGGGGTTTGTCCTAGGTCAACCACCGTTTTCTCCGCTTATAGAACTTGGAATCACGATAGCTCCGCTTGGTACCCATTTCAGTGAGTCCCAGGTAGAACATCTTGATATCCTCATTTTCTTTCAGCTTATCCACGGAGTCGTCCAGGACGATTTTCCCGTTTTCCATGACATAACCATGCTCTGCAATCGAAAGCGCCAGATGGGCGTTCTGTTCCACCAGGAGCATAGTCATGTTTTGTTCCTCATGGAGCCGTTGGATGATAGTAAAGATCTCGGAAACCAGGATAGGGCTCAATCCGAGCGACGGCTCGTCCAGCATCATCAAGCGGGTGCGGGCCATCAAGGCCCGGCCGATGACCAGCATCTGCTGTTCCCCGCCCGAAAGGTATCCTGCCAGCACGTTTCGCCGCGCTTTCAGATGGGGGAAGTAGTGAAACACCGTTTCATAGCGTTCCCGAATCTCTTTTCTGTTGTTACGGGTTCGGGTCGCGGCGATCAGGTTTTCATGGGCAGTCAGATTTTCAAAGACACACCGGCCTTCCATGACCTGGAAGATACCGCGGCGGACAATGTCTTCCGGCTCTCTCCCATCGATGCGTTGACCCAGGAATTCGATGGTGCCGTCGGTTACCTCCCCTTCCTCCACCTTTAACAGCCCGGAGATGGCCTTCAGGGTTGTGGTCTTACCGGCCCCGTTGGCCCCCAGGAGGGCAACGATCTGTCCTTCCTGCACCACTAGGGAGAGACCCTTGAGGACCAGGATGACATCGTCATAGATGACCTCGATATTGTTGACATTAAGCATGGTTTATCTCTATTGCGGTCTCACGCAAAGGCGCAAAAGTCGCGAAGGTTCTTGACTAAATTCATCCAAAAAAACTCTTTACCTCAGCGTCAATTTTCAATATTCAATCAGTTCCTCATCATTTCCTGCAAAACAAAACGCTGCACCTTGCCTCCGGCCGTTTTTGGCAGATGATCCACAAACTCGATCCACCTGGGATATTTGTAGGCCGCTATTCTTTCCTTGACAAATTGCTTGATCTCTTCTTTTTTCTCCTCCGAGGACGGATGGTCGGGACTCAGCACCACAAAGGCATAAGGCTTGATCAGGTCGTCTTTGTCCTGATACCCCACAACACCGCTCTCGGCAACTGCCGGGTGCTGATTCAGGGTGTTTTCCACCTCCTGTGGCGCCAGCCATTTTCCTCCCACGCGCAACATGTCATCGCTTCTGCCCTTGAAATAGTAATACCCGTCTTCATCCGTCATGTACCGGTCACCCGTTACGAACCATTCCCCCAGCATATTCAACTTTGTCTCATTTCTCTGGTTCCAGTAGGCAGATGCGACGGAATTCCCGCTCACCAGGAGATGACCGATCTGGCCCATGCCTACCGGTTCACCGTCTTCATCCACCAGCCTGGTTTTGTAGCCGGGCACCACTTTCCCGGTGCTCCCGGGCCTCACCTCCCCGAACCGATTTGACAGAAAGATGTGGCAGATTTCGGTTGATCCGGTTCCGTCCAGGACTTCTACGTCAAATTCCTCCCTGAACCGATGATAGACCTCTGGTGAGAGGATCTCTGCGGAGGATATGCATGCCCGCAGGCCCTCAATATCCGGCAACTCCTTTCCTTCCTTTCTGCAGGCCTTTTTGTAGTCCGCAAGGGCCCCCAGGAGGGTCGGCACAGTGAAGAAAAGGGTGGGCCGGTACTTTACCAGATCATCATAAATGAGGTCAGGGGTGGGGCGATGATTGATGAGGATGGTGGAGGCCCCCACCGCAAGGGGAAAGTACAGGCTATTCCCAAGGCCGTAGGCAAAAAACAAAAAGGACCCAAAGACCCGGTCCTCCTGGGCCATATTCAATATGCCTTTGGCATAGGCCTCGGTGCAATAGACCATATGGCTGTGATGGTGTACTGCTCCCATGAGCATCTCAGGGTTTCTGCCGCTGTAAAGCCAAAAGGCCGCGTCATCGGGTGTGGTATCTGCTGTGTCACACGTGGCCTCTGCCTGTCCCATGAGCGGATCAAAGCGGAGATACCCATGGTTTTCCGCTCCTCCCACCACGACAAGGTCCTTCAAAAATTTTGCCTGACCGTGAATCTTTTCAATCTCGGGAAGAAAGACCGCGTCAACGATCAGCACCCTGGCCCGGCTGTCATTGAGCATATAAAGAAAGTCGTGGGATTTCATCAGGATGTTTGTTGGTATGGGAACGGCTCCCAGCCTGATGGCGCCAAAAAACGAAAAGATCATCTCGGGTGAATCACGCAGCAAAAGCATCACCCGGTTTTCCATTTCAACACCCAGCCCCGCCAACAGGTTTGCCGCCCGGTTGACGTTTTCAAGGAGCTGGGAATAGGTGAATGTCCTGTCCTCAAAGAGGATCGCGGTCTTCTCACCACGGCCCTCCTCCACGTTTCGATCAACAAAATATTGAGCGGCGTTAAACCGTCCGGGTAGATTCAGTTCCAGCATTTTCCCCTTTCGTTGGACGATTGCCAATCGGGTCTCCAACTGGCAATCGTCGAAGATAAATGGGCTTACTTTCCAAAATACTCCATGGTTTTTGGCAACTCGATCCAGTCACTGACGGCGATCATCCGATTGTCTTTGATCGTGTAGATCTTGGCCGCCATACTGGCCCTATGATCCGTGCTGGTGAAGGTAAGCGGGGGAGCCAGACCGCCGGTCTTGAAATCCTTGAACTGTTCAAAGGCCTTTCGGATTCCAACCGGGGTGAGATCGCCTGCCTTATCAGCCAAGCGAAGTGCCTGGCTAGCGCACAGGATGTTCACCCAACCTTCCACATAGACATTGGTACCCATCTCACCCGGGTGCCAGCTCTCATGAGACTGCACGACTTTCTTCATGCCCGGCACCGGTGCTCCATACGGGGCTATGGGGTGAACACCGTAAGTCCCTTCAGATGCGCCTCCGCTCAAGGTGATCAGGGTCTCCTCGAAGTTCCTGATGTTTGAGATGAATTTGGTCTTGATGCCGAGAGATCGGGCGTTTTTGAGAATCACCGCCCCATTCATGGCGGTGGAGGTGATGTAGGCCCAGTCCGGGTTGTACCGTTTCATATTCATCAACTGGACCGTGGCATCCTTGGTGGGCCAGTTGATAACCTGGTCCGGCCCCACATCGACGCCGATCTTTTTGGCGTAGTCCTTACACACCTTAAGGATATCCCTTCCATACTTGTTGTCCGGATACAGGAAACAGATCTTGGGGTTGCGGCTAGAATCGTCCCAGGTATCCTTTATCCACCGGAGGGCAATGCGTCCCATCGTTGCGTAGGAAGGGGACACGAAAAAGCTGAAAGGGGTCTTGGCGGGGTTCTGAAACTTGGAGGTAAAGGAAGCCGCAATGGTGACCACGCCGTCGCTAACGATTTTTTTTCTGAGGGTCATGGTGGTACCCGTGGACTGGATGTAAAGGCCCACCACATTCTCTGAGTCCACCAGGCGGTTGTATCCGGCGACCCCACGGGGGACCTTGTAGCCATCGTCAATGACAAGGAGCTTTAGTTTTTTGCCGTTGATTCCGCCGTGCTCATTGAGCCAGCGGGTCGCGTCCAGTTGGCCCTTCACCTGGTTTTTCCCCCAGTCCGAGGTGGGGCCCGAGAGGTCTATGAGGACCCCCCATTTGATCACATCAGCAGCAACCGCATGGGTTGCGGCAGGCCCCAGTCCAAATGCAAGAACCACCGCCGCCACGACAACTCCGATTTTCCATTTTTTCATAATCTTCTCTCCTTTCTTGGTTTACGGTTTTTCTAAATGGTTTACGACAAATCCTGCGGGAATTTCCGAGTGACTTCTCACTTACCAAAAGGCCCGGAGGCACCTTTTCTAGTAGGAGAATGGCCAGAGTTTCCAATATGCCCGGATGGTCCGCCATCGCGCAGCCAGCCCATCCGGTTCGAAGATGAGAAACGACACTATTACAAAACCAAAAACAATCTCCCTGATGGACACGAACCAGGTCATATGGTCGGGATAGGTGGAATTGAGCGTAGTGGTAACCACCTCTAGGATTCTTTCCAGGATGAACCAGAAGCCAACCCCATAAATGCCCCCCAGTAGGTGTCCGAGTCCCCCGATGATGCACATGGCAAGGTAATCGATGGACTGATGGATGGTAAAGGACTCGTGGGTGATCACCTGGAGGTATTGGGCAAGAAGGGCCCCGGCGATGCCGGCAAAAAAGGAGGACACGGCAAACGACATGAGGCGGTATCTGAACACGTTCACCCCGATGACCTCAGCCGCCAGATATCTGTCCCGTATGGCCACAAAGGCCCTGCCCGACCGTGAACGAACAATGTTCTTGGTTGCCATCGTGGCGGCGATCGCCAGGATAAAGGTCAGGTAATACAAATGGTAATGATTGTCAAAGTGAAAAGGCCCGATACTTCCCGGGTCCACGAGCATACCCTCCACACCGCCCGTCAGGCTGTCCCATCTCCGGATGGTGAACTCGATAATAAACTGCGCTGCGATCGTCGCCATGGCCAGATAGAGCCCCCTCAATCGGAGTGAGGGGATCCCAAAGATCATTCCCACCAGGGCAGCAACTGCCCCGGCCATTGGGAGGGCCACGATGAAAGGGAGGCCTGCTTGTCCAATCAGGATGGAGCAGGCATAGGCGCCTACACCCATAAAGGCTGCATGCCCCAGGGAGATCTGCCCGGTGAAGCCGGTGAGAATGTTGAGGCCATGGCAAGCGATGATGGCGATGCCTACCTCGATCATGATGGATATGGCATACTTGGACCCGAAGACGGGAAATAGGACGCCTCCCAACAGAAATGCAATCAACCAGACCTTTGCAAACCAGGTCTGAAAGATGCGTTCGTCGGTGTGGTAGTTTTCATGAAATAGTCCGGCTGGCATAATTTAACGTCTCGGCAACACTACAACTTATTGAAATTCTAAATATTTACTGAGGCTTGGCAGTCTTGCCTCGCACGTCTCTAAACCCTCTCAATCTCCTCGGTTCCGAACAGGCCATAGGGCCGGATCATTAACACCAGCACCAGAACGATGAAGGGGAACACCTCATTTATAGCAGGGATGTAAGGATCCAGGTAACCGGCGGAAAGAAATTCAAGGACTCCCACCACCAGTCCCCCGATGATCGCCCCAAGGATGCTATCCAGGCCACCAAAAATGACGGCGGGCAGGACCTTGAGCCCGATATAACTCAGGTCAACACCTACGCCGCCGATGTTGCCCACCAGTATGCCCCCGATGGAAGAGACGACCGCCGCGATACACCAACTGATGGCGAAGACGCGTTTTACCGAGATCCCCATGCTTTGTGACGCTGTCTGGTGATCTGCTACGGCCCTCATAAAAATCCCTGTTCGGGCGTATTTAAAAAATATCGCAAAAAAGGTAAGCAATATCAGAGAAATCCCCATACTATAGATGTACAGGTAAGTGAGCTTGACACCCCATAAATCAATGGGCTGTTCAGGAAAGATATTGAACTGGCGGATGTCATTTCCCCATAGCATGATCACCAGCCCTCTCAATATATAGGTCAGACCCAGGGTGACCATAATCACGGAGATGATGGGTTCACCGATGAGGGGCCTGAGGACCAGACGCTCCACCGCCAGGCCCAGGATCACGGAAAAGACCATGGTAATCAGAAAAGAGACGAAAAAATTGAGGTGAAAGTCCAGGGTCATGGAGAGACAGATATAGGCCCCCACCATCAAAAACTCGCCCTGGGCCAGATTTAGAATGGATGTGGACTTATATATGAGGACAAACCCCAGGGCCACCAGCGCGTATATGGACCCCATGGATAGACCCGACATAAAAAATTGCATAAAAAAGAGATATTCGCTGTGCAAACCAATGCCTCCCTACCGGTCGCGACCGAGTAGCGACCCTGTGGACTGACCACACCGTCATCCCGGTGTTTCGGTCTCGAGTTATCCCCTGCCGGCTTTTACAAGCCGTCGCCAAAACCCTTTCTTTTCCAAAAGCTTCTGATAATCATCCTCCGCTTTCATGGACCGGATGATCAGATCAGTGCGCAAGGTGGCGGTCTTGCCATCCTGGTATCGAATCACTGCCTCAATGGGGAGTTCTTCTGCGTCACTGTAAAGGCCCGCGATCTCCTTTGTGTATTTTTCGTTTATAAATCCTCGTCTGATTTTTTTGGTACGGGTCAATTCCTCATCGTCCGCATCCAACTCCTTGTAAAGGAGGAGGAACTTCTTGATTCGGGCCTTTTCGGGCAGGGTCACATTGACCCGCAACACCTCCCGTTCGATCAGATCGTAGACTTCCGACTTGGAGGCCAGGTCTGAATAGGTGGTGTAGCTGAGCCGGTGGCCTTCCGCCCATTTGCCCACATGCTTGTAGTCTATGCAGATCATGGCCGTCACATAATCCCGCTCGTGCCCCAGGACCACGGCCTCCACGATATAAGGGCAGAACTTGAGCTTGTTTTCAATAAACATGGGTGAAAACCTGGCGCCGCCCTTGAGGTGCATCAGATCCTTGACGCGATCGATAATCACCAGGTGTCCGTCAGGGGTGAAATACCCGGCGTCCCCCGAATGTAGCCACCCGTCGATGATGGCCTCTCGTGTGGCCTCTTCGCTCTTGAGGTACCCCTGAAAGAGACCGGGGCCACTCGAGATCACCTCCCCCACGCCTTCACCATCAGGCTCAAAGATTGAGATCTCGGCTGCAGGTACAGGAATGCCCACAGAGTCGAAGTTGATGTCCCCGTCACGGTGTATGGTAGAGTATCCCGCTACTTCCGTCTGCCCATAGATCTGCTTTAGGTTGACCCCCAGGGCGTGAAAGAAGCGGAATACGTCCGGTCCCAGGGCAGCGCCTCCGGTCATGGCCGAACGAACCTTCGAGAACCCCAACCGGTCCCTGAGGGCGCGAAACATGGCCGCATATGCGAGCCAGTAAAGGAGCTTCCAACCAATGGGAGGATTTCTCTTTTCAAACTTGAATTCGGCCCAACGGTATCCTACGGGCAGGCACAGATTGTAGACCAGCCCCTTCAAG
>JADHXI010000059.1 GCA_016783065.1 Desulfobacteraceae bacterium
AAAAATATTTTTCCATGACGGTTACGCAAGAATTATTTTGGGTTCAAACAGATCACTTGCCCACTATTTTTTTGCCCTCTTTCACTTTCTCATCAAGATCTTCCACCAGGTCCTTTCCCTTCTCCAGTATGGACTTTCCCCTTTCCACAGCCTTTTCCGCATGGTCCTTTACTTCACCCACAGTGCTCTTGAGGTTCTTACTGAACTCTTCGGGGGCCTTGTAGTAATAGTAGCCTCCGACGCCTACTAAAATGAGTCCAACGATGAGTGCAAGCTTCAGCAGTTTTTTTACAATAAAATAGGCAACTAGAAGTACCAATGCACCAAGTATGATTGCAGCTATGGGATGGGTTGAGACATAATTGAAAAAAGCGTCCATAGTCGGATCTCCTGAATCTCCTCGTGGTCACTCACAGAAAAAAACGAATAGAGGCGGAAAAACCAGTCAAGTGGTTACCCTGGAGTGAGATGCGGACTGTTTTCCATAGGGGCAATATAGGGGAAGTGGAATTTCTGGTCAAGCCCGCTTGTTGAGAGAAAAAGGGTTTGAATGTAATTCCTGGAGTTTGTATAGTGATTGTAGCGATAACGTCTTAACGTTCTGAAAACAAAAGGACAATGGAATTATGTTTTTTTTTATAGGAGGAATTCAACCCAAGACGGTAAAACTGGATGACCAGCCCGGAATGTGCCCTTCGTGTGGTCTTTACCAAGCGCGACGGAAAAGAGTGGATCACTATCTGTCTGTCTTCTTTCTGCCCATCATTCGTGTCAAGAAAGGGGCCCCTTTTGTTCAATGCCAAAGCTGCGGGACTCTGGTCCAGGAATCCGGAGGGGTGTGGCGTGTGGGTAAAGCGGCGGGTGGAGATGTATGCTCTAACTGCGGAACACCTCTGGAGCAGACCTTTCATTTCTGCCCTTCTTGTGGAAGGCGTGTATAAGTTGGAAATTGGTTTCGCTAAAGAAGGCCCGGCCTATTCAGAGATTGGAAATTCTTGAAAGGGTCATTATTCATTGCCTTGACCCACCCGGGTATCTCTTCTATAATCCCCGAAAAGCAAATTTACCAACGAGAAAGGAGTCTGAAGATGAGAAAGAAAATAACGATAGTAGGGGCTGGCCATGTGGGGGCCACTTCAGCCATGCGCGTTGCGGAAAAGGATCTGGCCGATGTGGTTCTGATCGATGTACTTGAAGGTGTGCCGGCGGGAAAGGCCCTCGACCTGGCGGAGGCAGCACCCATTGAAAAGCATGATGCAAAAATTACCGGTCTTACCGCTGATTACAGTGAGTCAAAAGACTCAGATATTGTTATCATCACTGCCGGGATCCCCAGGAAGCCCGGCATGAGTCGGGACGATCTCCTGTCTACCAATATGGGTATTATGCGGGGGGTTACAAAGGAAGTTGCCGCAGCTGCTCCTAACGCCATCCTTATTATTGTCAGCAATCCCTTGGATGCCATGTGCCATGTGGCGTATGAGGCCAGCGGATTTCCAAAAAACAGAGTCATTGGGATGGCGGGTGTCCTGGACTCCGCTCGTTTTCGTGCCTTTATTGCCATGGAGTTAAACGTCTCGGTTGAAAATACCCATGCATTCGTTCTGGGCGGTCACGGTGATACAATGGTCCCGCTGCCACGCTATTCAACTGTAGCGGGCATTCCCATTACGGAACTGATGTCACCGGAGAGGATTGAAGTCCTGGCGGACAGGACGAGAAACGGAGGTGCGGAGATCGTTGGCCTCCTCAAGACGGGAAGTGCCTATTATGCGCCATCGTCCGCTGCCGTTGAGATGGCAGAGGCCATCCTGAAGGACAAGAAGAAAATACTGCCCTGCGCCGCCTTCCTGGAGGGTGAATATGGGATAGATGGCCTTTTCATAGGCGTCCCGGTAAAGCTGGGAGAAAATGGCGTGGAGGAAATCATTGAGATTAAATTGACGGCGGAAGAGGAAAAGGCGCTCGGCCGTTCCGCGGATGCGGTGAGGAGTTTGGTGGAAGATCTTAAACGATTGGGTTGAATAACTTAGACGAGTGAGACGGTACCAGCCGGAAGGTAGGAGTCCAGATTGGATGAGGAGGTGATCCTATCCCACCTTGAGGCATTGGCTCATAGCCTTGGGATAAAGGTCCGGTATGAGGATCTGGCGGGAGAGACCGCCTTTTCCGCGGGCGGTCTTTGCCGTATAAAAAATCAACAGGTGATCATTGTCAATGAAAGGGCACCCGTAAGGGAGAAAACCCGGACCTTGGCCAAGGCATTGAGCCGTTTTGATCTCAACCAGGTTTATATCAGACCCGCCCTCAGGGATTTCCTGGAAGAGGAGAGGGAAGCAGAAGTTTAGGTCTTTAAAACAGCAGCATTTTCTTGGACTTTTTCTTGGCTCTCCTCTTTGTCCTGAATGAAGTACGTTTGTATAGTTCAAGATACTTGATTAAACAGAGTTTCATGTCCTTCCTCTCGCAGATCTCCTGAATCCCCCGTATGTCGTGATAGTAGTCAAGCTGTTGATAGATCTCTTTGGATATCTGGTGTAGATGGTGGGATCGGACAAGCCCTTCATCCACCTCAAATCCCCTGGCCGTCATGACCCGAGGCCCCGCGAAAATTACCAGGGCGCCGGGTTCTGCGATGATAATATCTCCGAGGGCGGCATAGCTGGCAATTGCGCCGCCTGCAGAAGGATCTGCCAAGATGGAAATATAGGGAAGCCCATGTCTCTTCAACCGATTCACCGACTCGATGGTTTTTACCATCTGCATGAGCGCTGATATCCCTTCATAGAGCCTTGCACCGCCCGAACAGCAGAGGCTCACGAATGGCAGATTTTCCTGAATGGCAAGGTCTACGGCCCTTCTGAACTTCTCGCCAAACACCACACCCATGGAACCTCCGCAGTAATAAAAGGTCCCGATGGCCATGACCACAGGGAAGCGGTGTATTTGTGCCCTTCCAACAACAAGGGATTCCTCAAAGTGAGAACGTCCCTCTTGTTTGGCCAGAAAATCTCGATAGTAGTCGGTGATGGCATCCTCTTCAAGGAGTTGGTCAACGGTCAGGTTTCGGTAAAGTTCGTGGAAGGTCCCTGTGTCTGCAAGGCAGTCGATCCACCCGCTGGCACCAAGGGTGTAGGAATACCCGCATTCAGGACACACATTGAAATTGTCAAGCAAGGACTTGAGGGGGATTAGTTTCCCGCATCCTTTATGGTGTTTGCCATCTCCCTGGCTGGCGCCGCATCGGACAAACTCGGTGTCGGACTCTATGTCCTGGGGATTTCCATAGTCGTCGGCCACCTCTATGAGGCTTGTATAATTGACAATGTTGATATCCGGCGGGGGCTTGCGAAACGCCTTTTTGATAGGTTTTTCTATGTACCGCTTGATGTCATAAAGTCTCCCGCTCCCTTTGGAAACACCGTATTGTTTGGCCCTGATCTCTCGTTTCTTGATCAGTTTAGGAATACGTGAACGAGAAAGGTCTTTTATCGCCTTGACAAGAAACTGTCTGATGTTTTCGGCGGACTCTTGTTGATTGGTGACATCCTCGGGTGAAGGCACAATTCGATCTATTACATCAAGATTTTTGAGGTCCTTGGCGGTGGGTTTAAGAATGGTAAGGGCATCCTCAATGCGGGTCGGGTCTCTGAATACAATGGAGGCCATGCTCTCGGGGGGGGCTGTTGCATAAAGGGCATCTTCCATCTGGCCCCTGATGTCCGTCACCTGAATGGCAAGAGCCCCCCCACTCCCTCCTTCCCCTAAGATGAGAGATATGGTCCGTAGGGGCAGGGTCAAAAACTCCCGGATCAGGTGTGCAATAAAAAAGGCCTGAAAACGCTGTGCCGAGTACATGGAGATGTCCGCGCCATAGGTGTCGATTATGGAGAAGACCAAGGTGTTTTCAGGGTCCGAGGCGCAAGCCCTTTTTAACACGGTCAATATGTATGAATGATCATCCGAGGTAAGCATCCCATAATTCAGCTTCTTTAGATCCTCTTTGCTCTTCAGGTCTTCAGGCATTGGCTTCTGTTGGGCAATCAAAAAAAGCTTCTTTTGTTCAAACTGGCAGGACCCCGTTAAGAGAGACCCTTTTGGGGCCAGGAAGGGTTCAAAATCCGGGAACAGCCTATCGATTATATGAGAAGCCCTGGGCCGGAACGGGTGCCGGGTCCTCTTTTTAAAGATCTCAACGAGGTCTAACTTGGCCATGATGGGTATCCTTTTGGAATTTGCTTGGCAGCCAAGATCCAAGATCAATGGATTTCAGCAACTGGAATCACAAAACAGAATCCAACAAGGGCTATTAACATTCCTCTAAACAATTATCAATTATTTCCCGTAGAGTTTATCTTCAGGTGACCCAAAAGATTTATGTAGGTTCTCAATAAGTTCGAGCACCGTGGGGTTCGGCTGTTTCTCTCCGGCGCTCTCTAAACCTGTCGTGTTAGTGTGGCTGATATTTGGGGTTTTGACAAAGCACGGAGAAGCCAATAAGGGTTCATTGGGAGAAAACCCCAAATATCACCCACTGCAAAAGTGAGAAGTAAATCCACTTTGAGAGAGCACCTTCAAGAAACACCCGAACCCCACTCCAGAATTCCCATTATTTCTCCCGAATCTATTGAGAAGTTACAAATTTATGGGGAAACCGTGCCGAATTCATAGCCTCTTTATCAGGAGGAGGGAATGTTCCTGGGTTAAGATCTGTTGAAATAGTCCTTGAGGATTCTGGCATGATCAAAGGCCAAGGGTTCAGGAATGGAATTGCGGAAAAAAATCCCCACGTCCTTGGCATCGTCAGCTGCCTTGGGTTTTCCAGCACCTCTGGCCACAAAGACCACAGAGATGGTGTGGTGTCTCGGGTCCCTTTGGGGATCGGAATAGGCACCCAATTGATACAAAAGTTCCACCTTCAGGGATGTCTCTTCCTCAGCTTCCCGAATGGCAGCTGATTCAAGGCTCTCACCGTAATCCACAAAGCCCCCGGGGAGGGCCCATCCGGCCGGAGGATTTCTTCTCTTTATGAGCAAGATGCCGGTGTCTTCCCTCAAGGCATGTTTCTGCGGGGGGATGGGGTTTATTTCGATAATGATATCAACCGTGGGAAAGGGGTTTCGATATTTTTCCACCATCTTTCCGCAGTGGGGACATGAGAGGTGTTGTTTCATGAGTCTTGTTTGTCCTTCAGGATCTGATTTTTGACGTGAAAGATTCTTTGGATGGCCGTCAAGTTGGTCAATACCGCAAGCAGCAAAAGCATAAGCGTCAGGAGAACAGGGCCGACAATCGGTATCGGGGCAACCAGTGATCCGATTACTATGAGGGTGACCCTTTCAGGTCTTTCCATCAACCCTATCTTGCAATCGATCCCCAATCCTTCCGCCCTGGCCCTGGCATAGCTGACCATGAGTGATCCGGCTATGGCCAGTATTATGAGAAGGACAACCCAGGGGCTTTGGTTCCGGTCTGAAAAGTACCAGGCAAGGCCCAGGAGAATGAATACCTCGCCGTACCTGTCCATGGTACTGTCAAGAAAGGCCCCAAACTGTGACCGTTTTCCCGTTTGCCTTGCGATCTGTCCGTCCAAAACATCACAGGTACCCGCTGCCACCACAATCCAGCCCGCCCAGAAAAAGGCCCCCGTACTGTAAACCAACCCTGCCACCATGCTCACCATCAGTCCCACCAAAGACAGGACATTGGGGTGAACCCTGGATCGTGCCAGTAAATTGCCGAGGGGAGCAATTGATTTCAGATATCGTTCCCTGTTTTTATCGCTCAGAAAGGTGAATCCACCCATTCACATGCTCTTCTTAAAAGGATCGACCATCACAGACGCTAACCCATACCTCTGTCGCCAAACACCATCACAAATATCATTTCCTTGCCGAAAAAAGAACCCCGTTTCAGGAGGTTGGGAATTCTTCCCTATGGTCACGATGTTTCAGTCAGGGCTTTCATTTTTTTCAGGACCTCTTCTACATTGACATAGGATTGGATCCTGAGTCCCTTTTCCTCTCTCCCCTGGGCGTTAATAAAGATGATAGTGGGGACACCCCGGATTTGAAAACGTTCTAGAATCTTCTCCTGGTAGGGATGCCGTTTTGTTAAGTCGACCCGAACGGTAACGAAATCCCGGCTCAACCCTACCACTTCAGGATTTGTAAATACCTTTTTGTCCAATGCTTTGCAAGGGCCGCACCAGTCTGCATAGAAGTCCAGGATCACAGGTTTGTCTTCCTTGGCAGCCTCCGTGAGGATCGCTTGGTCATACGGGACCCAATGAACCGTCTCACTTGCCGAGGGCTTGAAGAGCAGGAAGATGGCTGCCAAGCCTACCAATAGTACGCCAAGGCCCTTCTTGATGGAATTGAAAATACCGGGGACCCCACCGCTTCTGTCGAACCACCCGAGATGCAGCCCTGCGGCTACAAGTATTGCCGCGAAAAGCACAGATTTCCAGGTGGCGCCTGGAATGAGAGGCTCCAACAGATAGCCCGCCATGCCCATGAGGACCCATCCCATGAGCTTTCTGATCCATACCATCCATTGCCCTGACATGGGTAGCCTTTCCAGGGTCCCCGAGAAGATCGCCAATATTGAAAGAGGCAGACCCAGACCGATGCTCAAGACAAAAAAATAGATAAATCCCAGGAAAGCATCCCCTTTTTGTCCTACGTAGGTGAGGAGCCCCAGGATAAAGGGACCGAGACAGGGGGCAGCCACAATTCCCAGGGTCAGGCCCATGAAGAAGCTCCCGAAATATCCACCGATGTTTCTGGAGGCAATTTGGGTCAGGCCCGAAGGGATACGAAATTCCCAAAGGCCAAAAAAGCTCAGACCCAGAGAAACCAGGATTCCTGCCACAACCATCAAGACCAAAGGATTTTGGAGGGCAGAACCCAGTAAGCCGCCGGAAAGGGCGGCACTCACGCCCAATATTGAGTTTGTAAAGGCAAGGCCTGAGATGTAAAGGAGTCCATGGAGAACGACCTTCCCCCGTATCTTTTCACCCCTGCCCCCAAAATAGGAGACGGTGATGGGGATGAGCGGATAGATGCATGGGGTGAGATTTAGGGCAAGCCCACCCAAGAAAATGGCAAAAAGGGTCAGCCAGAGACCGCCATCCATGCTCCATCCGGAGACCGGTTCAGGATTTACGGGGTCTACCTCTTCTGAATAGAACATTGTCTGGTTTTGGAGGCTCGAATGGGCGCCCCGGGGAGCAACCAATAAGGAAAGTGAGATCGGTACTTTTTGCGGCGGCAGACACAAGCGCGATGAACAGGCCTGAAAAGAAATCCCCCCCTTTATCAAATGTTCACCCGGCGTGATTTCGGGGTTAACCCTCAATCGGGCACGGACAAGAAATTGTCGTGAAAAGACCTCGACCGGTTCGTTGGTGTATTCGAACTTCTTCTTCTCAGGAGGGGGGAAACGGATGTCCTCTACCGTGAGTCCTGGTGGGTTGGAAAGAGAGAGAACAGTCGGGATTAGGCCATCTGCGCCGGCCTTTGTCCCGTGGATATACCAGGGAGTGGTGACATTGACTTTAAAAAGAATAGGATAGGTTTCACCGGCCGGATACTGATCACGGGAGTTTATGACATCCACTTGGACGATGGGCTTTTTGGTGGAGGTTCCCCAGGCGTTGGTCGGGTGGCACAATAGACTTGCGAGGACAAGAAGGCATGACCCCAAGGAATATCGTACCAGGAACCTAACAGTTAAAGACATAGGACTCTTTTTCCTATATCGGGGTTACCCGATGAGGTAAAAGGTGGGATGGGTGTGGTTGCGATCAGGAAGTTGGCGTGGAAGAAGCAAGACCTAAACTTCCAAGGGTTTTACCTCTTTCTTTTTTTTGTGCTTCTGGAACTTCTCCTTCAGTTTTTCCAGTTCTTTTTTTAAACGTGTCAATATTTCCTTTTGAAACTTATGACGCACCAGCTTTTCCGCTCGTTTAATCTTGTCTAAAAGGCGTTTCCATTCCTTTTCAAGCCGTTTGAATCCTTCGCTTTCCGGAATCTTCCGCAGATCCTCTGAGAACTTCTTAAGTTGCCTCGTAATGTCTTCAAGAAGTTCATCAAGGTCATCCGACACCTGAGAAAAATATGTCTCGTTCCCTCTCAGGGCACGGGTCACTTCAGCGTCCCTAACTATGATCCGGGGGTTGGCAAGCGCACGGTCTAGCTGGCCTGACCCTAGAACAGTTAGAGTGAGTAACACGGGTATTAGGAACGCCCTGGATAGCATATTCCGTTCGGCATTCCGTGGATTTAGCAGATTCATGGTAAAAGAGCTTTATTGTTTGATTTTTGCCTTCTTCTCTCGTTGATGTCAAGCAATCATATTTCCATTCCTTGCCAAATAAAGGAGAGATTCGGGCCCGAAGCTAAGTTTTTTAAAGAGCTTTTTTTCCACCTCCTGACAGAGGTCAAAGTTCTTTCTGATTGCCCGGTCGATTCCCGCACGGTTCCCGCCGTATCGTTCCAGGAGATAGGAAAGGCGTTCTTTGAGAGTAACTACCTCATCATGGTTTACGCGTTTGTCCGCATAATAGACGATTTCCGTCTCCGAGCAGTTCTCGTTGAGATCATAGTCCCTCAGTCTCACATGCTGGCCTACGATATCTGCAATCTCATCGAAGCTATTTTGAATACAGATTTGTCTGCCGATTTCAGCGTGGTCCCTGTCGGAATTCAGGCATGCTGTCTTTCCAATGTCGTGGAGAAGAGCCGCCGCCGTGGTTTTTCTTAGGGAAATAGAGACACCGGCATCCATAAGTCCCGTTGCGATCAGGCGAGCCACTCTTGCAACCAGCACAGAGTGGGCCTTGATATTGTCAAGCATCTCATATCTATCCATCAGTTGAAAGCAGATTTCGGTCGAAGGGATCATTGTAGCCTTGAGGTCAAGGGGGTCCTCTCTTGTTGAATGTGCAACGAAAGTACATATAAAGGCCTATCAATTTCTGAATTGACTTTCAAGTGAAAAGTAAATGGCAAACAGCCAAACCCAAGGTCCACACAGATATTGACAAAGGCCTGTGTTTCCGCTAGATTCCTGCAAAATCATATAAAAAGAACCGCGGCGGTGCCGAGGTTCTAATCTGAGGAGTTTACCCATCCCTGATTTTTCACAAAAAAGCGGGCAGATTACCACCTTCCATATTCTCGACCAGGATCCAAAGAACCTGAAATCCCAACTCAGGCTCCATTCCAAATGGAAGAAGACTGTCCTGATTATCCCATTGCTTGCAAGCGAGTACAATAAGCCGTCCAATCTTCCGGTGTTTCAGAACATCCTCAAGCAGCTGAAAGATGTGGCGTATCTATCGCAAATCATCTTTGGCCTGGACGGTGCCAAAGAAAAAGATGCCCGCAGGCTGACCGAGCTTGTGAGATCATATGGGATAAAAAATAATTTGATCCAGTGGAATGAAGGCCCTGGGTTCAGCGAGATTTATCGACAGCTTAACGAGGCGGGGTTCGATATCAGTGAACCGGGGAAAGGCAGGAACATCTTTCTCAGTTTCGGGATTGCCATTGCGTTGGGAGCTGAATCAATAGGTTTGGTGGACGCGGACATCAGGACCTTTAGACGGGTGCAACTGGACAGGCTCCTCTATCCTGTGGTTACACTGAACTACGATTTTTCAAAGGCCTATTACTCAAGAATTATGGATAAAGCGCTTTACGGTCGCGTGAAGCGCCTTCTCCTCGATCCCCTTTTGCTTGCCCTAAAGCGGAAATTTACGGAAAGCAAAGAGGAAAAGATGTTGGGCATGATAGAATTTTTGTTAGACTTCAACTATCAGCTTTCCGGGGAAGTTGCATTTAATGTGGACCTCTTGAAAAGGATGCGCTTTGCAACCAACTGGGGTGTAGAGATCTTTACCCTGATCGAGGTCTATCGAAAGGCCTCTTCGGCGGCACAAGTCATGTTTTCCAAAAAACCTTTTGACCACAAACATCAAGACGCGTCCCCAAGGGACCAGAGGAAAGGTCTTAATCGGATGGCGATCGATATCGTCACCACACTGATGCACGCCCTTATCATAGAGGAGGGTCTTGAGATCAGCGACACATTTTTTAGAGACCTGGCTGTTACCTATCAGGCCCTGGGGGAGGAGCAAATCAAAAAATACTCTGAAGATGCAAGTTTTAATAGCCTCCAATATGACCGGGACGGGGAAGAGTATTTGGTCAAGAATGTCTTTCGAAATTCAATCCTTCAGGCCGGCGAAACTCTCACCGGGCCTTACAGGATCACGGAGCGGTTCCTGAGGCTTGTAAATTCCCATTCCGACTTTAAACCTTTCCTTGAAAAGGGGCTGGCTGAGGCCATCCTAAATGTTGAGCGAAAGACGGAACAAAAGGTGTTTGAGATGCCACAGACGGTTTCCTGGGAGCGAGTGTCAAATAAATTGCCCCGTATTTTCTATGATCTGATAGAGGTTGTGGAGGAAGAAAAAAGGCGTTTTTCGTGATTAGAGATGGGGAACGGATTTCATGGGAGTAGATCCCATTCCCAGGGTGTCAGACACCTCATTTTTTATAATCTTCACCGATCTGGACGGCACCCTGCTTGATCACACCACCTATCGGTGGAAAGAGGCGATACCGGCCCTTGATACTTGCAAACGGCGTAAAGTGCCCGTTGTGCTTGTCTCAAGCAAGACCAGGGCCGAGATGGATTTGCTTCGGCGCAGCATGTCCCTAACAGACCCCTTCATCTCTGAAAATGGTGGTGGCATCTTTTTCCCCCGGGAGACCTTTGGGATCCCCCCTCCGCAGGCGATTGCAGCCCCGGCACAGGAAGGTCAAAAGACGCTGAGGGATAAAGGCCTTTGGCAATGGTCCCTTGGTTTACCTTACGGGGATATGGTAAAGGGACTTCAGGGACTGCGTGAGGAGCTGGGGTGGCATGCCAGAGGCTTTTCAGATATGAGTATCGAAGAAATTTCTGCCTTTACGGGCCTTGATAAAGAGAGCACTCGTCTCGCTACCATGCGAGAGTTTGATGAGCCATTCGTCATATTGGATCCGCAGATACCTGATATGGAGAGACTTTCAGAGGTTGCCGCAAAAAGGGGGCTTAAGGTGACTTTAGGGGGGCGTTTTTATCATCTCCAGGGCAAGAATGACAAAGGGAAGGCCATGGAGAAGATCCTCACATGGTACAGTGGGAAGCACGGGCGGATTACGTCGATTGCTCTCGGAGATAGCCCTAACGATTTTCCAATGCTTGAACGCGCGGATTTTCCAGTGCTTGTACGTTCCGGACAAGAATTTCGAGGATTGAAAGAGAAGATTCCCGGACTGAAGGTTACCCGTCAGATGGGTCCGAAGGGATGGAACACAGCGGTGCTGGAGGCTCTGAACGGAAGAGATGAGGAGAGGACCCATGACTGATCTGTTTGAAGCCGAGATTAAGCCCGATAATATAAAAAAGGCGGAGATCGTGGTCTGTATTCCTTCATATAATGAGGGGGATTCCATCGACTATCCAGCAACACAGGCCGATAAGGGGTTGACCAAGTATTTCAAGGATAAGAGCTCCGTCATTATCAATTGTGACAACAATTCTCCCGATAACACAAGACAGGCCTTCCTTGACACCCCGACCGAGGCCCCCAAGATCTATCTTTCCACAAAACCCGGGGTAAAAGGAAAAGGGAACAATTTTAAGAATCTATTTCAGAAGGTCGTTGAGCTTAAGGCAAGATCTGTGGTGGTCGTAGATGCGGACCTAAAAAGCATTACTCCCGAATGGATAAAGCATCTGTGTGAGCCTCTATTTAGTGGTTTTTCTTATGTGGCACCCCTCTATGTGAGACACAAATATGACGGTACCATAACAAACGGGATAGCATATCCCTTGATAAGGACCCTGTATGGTCGAAGGGTCCGGCAACCCATTGGCGGGGATTTCGGCTTCAGCGGGAAATTGGGAAAGACCTACCTGGAAGGGAAGGGTTGGGATGAGGCGGTCGCCAATTTCGGAATCGATATCTGGATGACCACGCTGGCTATCAACCAGCGGGTGAAGATCTGCCAGTCCTTTATGGGGAGGCCAAAGATTCATCGCGCCAAGGACCCGGGAGCAAGTTTGGGACCCATGTTCAGACAGGTGGTCGGCACAATCTTTTCATTGATGACTCCCTTTGAGTCATTCTGGACTAAAGTAAAATACAGCCGGCCAACAGCCATCTATGGCTTTGGCCTCGGGGAGGTGGAAATGCCCCCCGAGGTAAAAGTGGACGAGGAGAATTTGCTCCATAAGTTCAGGGGGGGTTTCGATCCGTTTCGTGACATCTGGAAGGCCCTTTTGACGGAAGATGTCTATAAGAAGCTCTTGGAAATTAGGGATATGAAGGAACGGGAATTCAGCTTCCCAACGGATCTGTGGGCCAGGGTCCTCTTTGACATGGCCGTTGGCTTCAGGGATGCCACCAAGAACAGGGACGGGATCATGGATTCCTTGATCCCCCTCTATTTTGGAAGGACCCTTTCATTTGTGAAAAGGACCAAAAGGATGTCCATCAAACAGGCAGAAGATGCCATCGAGGATGATTGCATGACCTTTGAAACGGCAAAACCGTACCTCCTTCAAAGGTGGAAGAAAAAAACCACATGACTCACCGGACCAGGACCAGCCTGACATCCATTACATTGGTATTTGTGGGCCCGGTAATTAAGAGGTCGTTGGTCTTTTCAAGAAGGTGATAGGCGTCATTATTTTGAAGATAATCGTGTGCCTCAATACCCATCTCCCTGGCCCTCCTTAAGGTGTAGGGATCCACGATGCCCCCTGCCGCATCCGTAGGGCCGTCGTTCCCGTCAGTGCCCCCGCTCAAAATGACCACTCGCGGGGGAAGCTCCGCCAGGTCTAAGGCTGCGGCCAGGCAAAACTCCTGATTCCTCCCTCCCAGCCCCTTGCCATGAATGGTTACGGTGGTCTCACCTCCGGAAATGATACAGGCAGGCGGGGCTAAAGGCCTGCCGGTCTTTAAAACCTCCTTGGCAATAGCCGTATGGACCCGAGCCACTTCCCTGGTTTCCCCTTCCACCATTGAGGAAAGGATTAGGGTTTTATACCCCAGTTTCCGGCCCTTTTCCTTCGCGGCCTCCAGGGCCAGTATGTTACTTCCGATGATATAGTTGAAGACGCGATCAAATATGGCCTCCCCTTCCTTGGGGGTCTCAGGGATTCGCCCTTCTCTCCCCGCCTCAAGGTGCTTGTGGATGGCTGCGGGGATCCCCTTCAGGTTGTATTTTTTTAGGATCTGAAATACATCTTCAAAAGTAGAGCTGTCAGGTGTAAAAGGCCCGGAAGCAATGACGTCGATCTTGTCTCCCACAACATCCGAGAGCATCAAGTTTATTGTAGTTGCCGGAAAGGCCGTCCTTGCCATCTGTCCGCCTTTGGAAGACGAGATGTGTTTCCTGAGGATGTTTATTTCATCAATACTGGCGCCGCATTCAAGCAATTTTCTGGTCAGTTCCTGCATTTCCGAAAGCGAAATATTTCCGGCCGGCTGTGGCAGGAGGGCAGAACCCCCTCCCGATATGAGGGAAAAGATAAGATCCCCTTCACTTGCATCCTTGAGCAAACCAAGGATCTTTCTTGTCCCGTCCACGCCGTTTTGATCCGGCAGCGGATGACCCGCCTCGGTGATCTCCGTAAAACCAGGCCTATCAATAAAACCGTATTTTACGTTTATCATACCCCTTTCAATTTTTTCCCCCAGGAGTTCTTCCATGGCTCTTGCCATGGGTGCAGTCGCCTTGCCTCCTCCCACCAGCCAGACACGGTCGTATCTTTTCAGGTCAAATTGGTCTGTGGGCTGGTCTTTTATCCCTAGAGACAAGCTGTTTCCCTCTCTCCGCACGAATCGTTTTACCGCCATGTAGGGGTCTACCGCCTCAACGGATCTCTTGAATATCTCCCGAGCACTTGATCGCATCGCTCCAAGGGGCTGTTCATTCATGGGCTGTTCCTCCGGATTTTCAGAGATGTCTCAATACCTGTCTTAGCTTTCACTTCTGATCCTATACTTTCAGGCGCTCAAATCGTCAAGCCCAAAGGGTTAGGACTCGGTGCGGGAGAAGGGCCAAAAGCCAGATACCTAAGGCTAAGTTTGGATTGACATCTCTCAACGCGTGTTCTAAGGAATACATGACGATTTTGTAAAAAATCCATTGGTCCCGCAGGGCGGGAATCATGTGCCGTCGCAAATGATGACTTCTGAGGAATCCTCAATACATGAGGATTCAATGATAATGAAAATGGAGGAGAAGGTGATGAAGCCAAAAACTTCATGGAACTTGTTCTGGTCGTTATTCCTCTTCTTTCTGGTTTTTCAACCAGCCGGGGGAGCTGCACAGGAAGAAAAGGTCTATACATTGGAGGAAGGTGTTGCAGAGGCCTTGGCCAATAACTGGGCTCTAAAGGCAAAGCAGGAGAAACTTGACCAAGCAACCTCTGTCAAAAACCAGGCCAGGGCCAATTTTCTGCCAAAACTGAGCATGAACTATGGCTACACCCGGTTGGGGGCGGCTAAATCAATACGATACCTCGAGGATCTCACCATAGGGACACGGGACAATTACAGATGGCAAGGCTCGGTTGTACAGCCCCTTTTTACCGGGTTTGCTCTAATAAGTACTTACAGGCTCGCAGAGCTGGGTATTGACCAGTCAAGGATGGAGATAGAACTGGAAAAACTTGACCTCGCCCTGAAGGTAAAGCAGGCTTATTTTGAAATCTTAGCGGCGGATCAGGCTTTGAAATCATTTAATAAAGCAGCAGAAGCCCTGGAGTCGCATGTCAAGGTAGCCCGTAGTTTCTATGAGGTGGGAATGATCCCTGTAAACGATCTCCTGCAATCAGAGGTAAACCTTGGGAATGCGCAGCGCGATGTGATAGTGGCCAAGAATGCCACCCAGCTGTCGCGTTCATCCTTCAATACGGTTTTGTCAAGGCCTGTTAATGCCAAGGTGGCGGTGGAGGATATCCTGGTTCATAAACCCGAACGTGGAAATTTCCAGGATTATTTACAGAAGGCACTTAAGAACCGGCCCGAGATGAAAATTGTTGAAATCAATATTCTTAAGACGGACCAACAGATCAGGTTGGCAAAAAGTAAGATCTACCCCGAAGTTGTGCTGGCGTTTGACTATGTAAAGGAGGGAGACACGCCTGATGTGTCTGGCAGCGATCTTCACGAGGCGGACGAGTGGCAGGCCACTGCCGGTTTGTCATGGACATTTTGGGAGTGGGGGAAGACCTATTATACGGTCAAAGAACAGGAAAGCCTCAAGAAAGAACTGATAAAGACGAAGATGGCCCTGGAGGATCAGATACAGCTTCAAATCAAGGATGCCGTCTTGAATTTGGAACAGGCGGAAAAGAACATTCCCATATCACAAAAGGCCGTCGAGCAGGGTGAAGAAAACCTGCGAGTGAGCACGGAACGTTACAAGGCCCAGGTGAGCACCTCCACCGAAGTGGTCGATGCCCAGAGATATCTGACAAGGGCTCGGGTAAATAATTTTACCGCATATTATGATTACCATTTGGCCAAGGCCCAGTTGCTAAGAAGCATGGGGGAATATTGACGCTAGGTTGCCGGCCATCTATTGGTGGGTCATGACACGTCCCAAATGTATTGAATTTCCTTGCAACGATCAATCCAATTTCTCTCCGAGGCGTAGGCTCGTCCTACGAACCAGAGGCCAGCCAGCTTGACCAGCAGCCGGAGTCAGGGCCCGGCAATGCATTCTCAAAGGGTTCAGCTCGGCGCAACGGCTAGGGTCAAATTACAACCGATGGGCGAAAGTGATTCAGCTATTTCATCTGTTTAAAGACTTCGGTCCCAATGTCGCATTAAGAGATATCAACCTGAGAATTCTCAAGGGAGAATTTGTCTTTGTTACCGGCCCGAGCGGGGCTGGAAAGACCACGCTTCTGAGATTGATCTTTGGCTCTGAAAGGCCCACCAGCGGTCAGATACTGATTAATGCCATAAATCTCAATCGCATCAGCCGATCAAACCTTGATCGGTTGCGTCGAAAGGTGGGCTTTGTTTTTCAGGATTTCAAACTGCTTCCCCAGAAAACCGTCTTTGAAAATGTGGCGCTTTCCCTGGAGGTGATTGGCGAACGGCGTTCATTTGTCAGGAAAAAGACGCATCAATCACTGAGGCTTGTGAATCTGGCCGAAAAAGAACAGGCATATCCCCTTTCTTTGTCGGGGGGTGAGCAACAGCGAGTGGCTATTGCCAGAGCGATTGTGAAGGATCCTTTGATCCTGCTTGCCGATGAGCCGACGGGGAACCTGGATGCGGATCTCACCAAAGATATATTTACCCTGTTTAGAGACATTCACCAGAAAGGTACTACCGTCGTTGTAGCCACCCACAGCCAGGAACTTTTTGAGGACTCAGGGCAACGGACAATTGTCTTAAAACAGGGAAAGATTGTCGAAGAGAAATGAAATTGAGACGGTGGTCCTATTTTCTAAGACAGGCATTGATGAATATCATGAACAATCGGCTTGTTCATGTCATCGGTCTGGGCACAATGCTTGTGTCAATATTGCTCTTCGGCACATACCTGCTTCTTTTTATAAATCTTAATGCCTGGGTCCAGGGATGGGGACACTCTTTGTCCATGTCGGTTTATCTTGAAGAAGGGATCAGCGAGGCCAAGAGAGATATGATCGCTTCCTGGATAAAAAGCTTACCGGCGGCCGAGATTGAACGCCTTATTACCAAAGAAGAAGCGTTGAAGGAGTTGAGACGTGTTTTGGGTGACCAGGCAGGTCTCCTTGAAGGCCTTTCCGCCAATCCGCTTCCTGCCTCCCTTCAAGTTGTCTTTGAGAAGGGGGAAGGGCAAAGGATAGATCCTGAGAGGATAAAGAAAGAACTGGAGATGTTGGAAGGTGTGGAAGAGGTTCAGTACAGCGAGGATTGGCTGAAACAGTTTAAAGGACTCATGCGTTTGATAAGGGTGGCCGGGGTAATTATCGGAGGGTTTCTCTGTATGGGCATCCTCTTCATCGTTACCAATACCATAAAACTAACCATTTATTCGAGAAAAGAAGAAATTGAAATCCTCAAACTGGTGGGCGCCACCGATTGGTTCGTCAAGATGCCTTTCCTGTTGGAAGGGACGATTCAGGGGATGGTGAGCGGGATTCTAGCCCTCTTTATCCTTTTTGCGGGGTATTACCTGCTTTCAACGGAAAAGATACATTTCGCAAACCTGGGTGTCTTCGATCTTGTCTTCTTCCCTCATGGGTATATGCTTTTGATTTTGCTGGCAAGCGTGGCCCTGGGTTTGGTGGGGAGCCTCATCGCAGTAAGGCGTTTTTTTGATATATGAGAAAGGGAATTCCGTTTCCATTATCAAAGATCACTGTTATTCCGGCCATCATGCTCTATTGCATCGTAGCAGCACACCCTGAGGTCCTTTCTGATCCGGGATCCGGAGAGAAACAAGAGCAAATAGAAAAGATTGAATCCCAGCTTTCAAGCCAAAAAGGTAAGCTGAGAGCCGTCTATTCCCGGGAAAAGGACCTGTTGGCAGGGTTGGATGCCCTTGAAAAGGATGTGGAGGAGAAAAGGCGCTCCGTTGAGGACCTGAAAAGGAAGATCCGTCTCGCGGCCGTTGAAACACGGGGGCTTAAGAAAAAATTAAAAGGGACCCGAAGGGCATCAAGAGACGCCGAGGCGAGGTTGGCGAGGAAACTAATTACCCTATATAAATTTGCAAGGAAAGGATATGTCAGACTCATTACCGATGTCCAGGATATGGATGAGTTTTGGCGGAGGATGAAATATCTCAAGGCCATCGTCAAGGAAGATCGAAGAGAATTGGCGAGGCTGGCCCAAGGCTTGAGCGGGCGGCAGGCCGAAGTTGCACGTGCAAAACAGGCCGTTCTTAAAAAGGAAGGCATGATCAAAAAAGAGAGACGGCAATTGGTGTCTTTGAGAAAAGACCTTGAAAAAAAGGCCCTGCGTCTCATGAAAGTACACAGAGAGAAGGAATTCTATGAGACCGCCGTGACGGAACTGCAGCTTGCTGCCAAGGATGTGAGGCAGGCGCTTTTCAAGATGGAAAAAAAAGAGCCGCACAGAATGCTCCAGACCTTGAGTTTCCAGGACGTCAGGGGAAAGTTGCCTTTTCCCCTGGAAGGGAAAATTATCAGGGACTCCAAATCGATGGCCCCTTCACGGCTCAAATTGCGTGAGGGGATCTTTATCGAAGGGGCTTCAGATCCAAGCGTGAGAGCCATTTTTCCGGGAAGGGTCGATTTTTCCGGAAGGCTCTCGGGCTACGGAGAAATCGTCATAATCAATCATGGTTCTCGATTTTTCACCATATCGGCAAGGCTCCGGAAGAGGAACAGGAAAGAAGGGGATGTGGTGACGGTGGGGGAGGTTATCGGTCAGGCAGGGAACGGTGGACCTTCACCGGGGGGGAGACTTTATTTTGAAATCAGAAGGGGAGTGAAAAATCTAGATCCCTTAGAGTGGCTAAAGGTTCGGTAGGTGCACAGAATTTGCTGTTAACAGAACATTTGATATGATACGCTTCAATGATTATATTATCTTTTTTGGAAAAACTATCCGGATTCCCGACAAAGACGCGGCGGATACTGGAATTTTTTGGGTTGTTTTTGGTGCATGAATCTACCAAAACTCTCATGAGAAGTAGGCCTTGACAACCACCAGCGTCCGTGAAAGGGGAGACGGGATCCGGTATCGGTTGTTCAATGGTAAATTGATTTGAGGAGCAAAGAAATGCCAGTTTACAAAAAAAGGTTAGCGATTAGTCTCGTTTTGATCTCCGTCTTTGTGGCCGGGGCACTTTTTCTCAACGGAAGTGGCGGTGAGGTCAAGGCAGGTACCAAGGATGTATACAAGAACATAGAGGTCTTTACGGAGGTCCTGAGGCAGATAGAAAAGAATTATGTGGATCCCCAGGATCCTCAGAAATTGATTTACGGAGCCATCAAAGGGATGGTGCAAAGCCTTGATCCTCACTCTTCTTTTATGACAAAGGAGGAGCACCAAGATTTGATGATGGAGACAAAGGGGAGTTTTTCGGGGATTGGTATTGAAATAACAGTCAAAGACCATATCCTTACCGTGGTCTCTCCGATAGAAGGCACGCCGGCCTATACGGCTGGGATCAAGGCGGGGGATAAGATCATCAAGGTTGAGGGCAAGTCTACCAAGGATATGACGCTGCTGGATGCGGTCAAGAAAATCAGGGGGCCCAAGGGTACCCAAGTCAAATTGACCATCGCGCGGAAAGGTGTTCAAAAGCCTTTAGATTTTTCCATCACACGGGACGTCATACCGCTCAAAAGCGTAAGACATTACTCCTTGACCCCGGAGATCGGATATGTCCGGGTCTCCAACTTTCAAAGTAAGACGGCCAGGGATCTTTCCGAGACCCTTGAAGGCCTGGAAAGCCAAGGGAAATTAAAGGGCCTGATTATAGATTTGAGGAATAATCCTGGAGGACTCCTATCCCAGGCAATAGAAGTATCAGAGCTTTTTCTGGACTCCGGCGTCATCGTAAGCACCAAAGGGAGGGACAGTTCCCAGAATATAAAGGCCACGGCCCATACGGACGAAAAACAGAGAGACTATCCGATCATCGTCCTGGTCAATGGCGGAAGTGCCAGTGCCGCGGAAATCGTGGCCGGGGCACTTCAGGACAACAAGAGGGCCATTATTCTAGGCACGAGGACGTTTGGAAAAGGTTCTGTCCAGACAATTCTGCCTCTGTCGGATGGATCAGGGCTTCGATTGACCACCTCGCTCTACTATACCCCAAGTGGAAAATCCATACAACTCAGCGGTATCAATCCGGATATCGAACTGGCATATATTCCTCCAAAGAAAAAAGAAGAGGAAGGCTCCCCTCGCTTTTTCAGAGAAGAGGATCTGAAAAACCATATGCCCAGTGAAAAAAAACAGACCGAAAAGCGGCCCGAGAAAAATGGGAAGAATGAAAAGGCAAATAAGGCCAAAATGCTTGTCGAAAAGGACAACCAGGTGCGCCATGCCCTGGAGTTACTCCAGACTTGGGGCATTTTCTCCAAAATAAAGGGCGGTTCGTGATCCCTCTGATCGATGGGCAAATGGGTTGCAAACGGTCTTGTGCGTTCTTTGAGAATTTGGAGTGAATAAGATTAGGGGGTTAAATTGGAAGTACCGTTGCTCGACTTGAAAGAGCAATATGCAAATATCCGGGAAGAGGTCTTGACGGCCACAGAGGAAATGTTTGACTCCCAACGGTTTATTCTGGGACCAAAGGTAGAAGAACTGGAAGAGAGGATTGCCCGTTATTGCCAGTGTGGTTATGCCGTTGGGGTATCTTCGGGTACCGATGCGTTGCTGATTTCCCTGATGACGGCGGGTGTGGCGCACGGAGATCTCGTGATGACAACTCCGTACACTTTCTTTGCCACTGCTGGGGCGGTGGCGAGGGTGGGGGCCAGACCGGTATTTGTCGATATCGATAAGGGCACATACAACATGAATCCAGACGAACTCGACCTTGTTTTTTCCCAAATGGATGAAAAAAGTAGGTCTAGAGTGAAAGCAATCATACCTGTTCATCTGTTTGGCCAGTGTGTGGATATGGATCCTGTCATGACGTTTGCAGAGGTCAATGGCCTCGTCGTCATCGAGGATGCAGCCCAGGCAATTGGGGCCGAATACGGCTCAGGAAATGAGGGGTCCCAAAAAAGGACTGGCTCCATGGGGCATTATGGGTGTTTCTCCTTTTACCCGACAAAAAACCTGGGGGCCTTTGGTGAAGCAGGAATGGTGACTACCAATGACAAGGCCGTCTATAAAAACCTGAAGACAATGCGTAACCATGGGGATGTCGCCAGATACGACCACCGTTTTGTTGGTGGGAATTTCAGGATGGCTGCCTTGCAGGCTGCTGTATTGCTTGTGAAACTGAATTACCTGGATGAGTGGATAAAAAAAAGAAGAGAGAATGCCAACCTTTACAGGAAATTGTTCCAAGAGGCAGAACTGGTGGATGTCTCGTTGCCCCTTGAAAAGGAAAAAAGGCACATTTACAATCAATTCGTGATCAATGTCAAAGAACAAAGAGATGAGCTGAAACGCTATCTCAACGCTCGTGGAATTGGGTCGGAGGTTTTTTATCCTGTACCGCTCCATATGCAAGAGTGTTTTGAATACCTCGGATATAAGAAAGAGGATTTTCCGGTTTCTGAGGAGGCTTCAAAAAGGACCTTGGCGCTTCCGATTTATCCAGAACTGAGACCTGAGCAGATTCATTATGTTGTGGATATGATAGGGAAATTTTTGAGGCAGAGGTAATAGGTGCAGATTTTTTACAAAGAGCCAAAATTTGTCTTGACATTTAAGATGGATCCAGATAAAAATATTGGTTCTTGTTTTTGAACAAACAAATGCCTTGACATAAATGTCCAAATGACTTAGTATTCAGTCATCGGTTTGTTCTTTGAAAACTAAATAGTGACGCAGCGTAGGCCTCTGAGAAAAAAAGGGGTTAAAACCCTGAAATAAATTAAGTTTAAGTGGAGAGTTTGATCCTGGCTCAGAACGAACGCTGGCGGCGTGCCTAACACATGCAAGTCGAACGAGAAACTCCGGGCTTGCTCGGAGGAGTAAAGTGGCGCACGGGTGAGTAACGCGTGGGTAACCTGCCCTTGAATCTGGGATAACCCCGTGAAAACGGGACTAATACCGGATACTGTCCCTTTGGCTGTGGCCCTTGGGATGAAAGGTGACCTCTCCATGGAAGTTGTCGTTCGAGGAGGGGCCCGCGTACCATTAGCTTGTTGGTGGGGTAATGGCCTACCAAGGCAACGATGGTTAGCTGGTCTGAGAGGATGATCAGCCACACTGGAACTGAAACACGGTCCAGACTCCTACGGGAGGCAGCAGTGAGGAATTTTGCGCAATGGGGGAAACCCTGACGCAGCAACGCCGCGTGAGTGAAGAAGG
>JADHXI010000060.1 GCA_016783065.1 Desulfobacteraceae bacterium
TGGGGCTTGAGGGTCGGGTTTATCACCTACGGCGCATCCTTTGTGGGCGAATCAAGGCCCCTCTATGACGCCCTGGAGAGAAAAACGGCCGGCGCGGTAAGGGGATCCATTTCCAATGCCTCGCATCTGAGCCAGGAAATCGTGCTGAGATCTCTGGGATCGCAGGACTACCGAGAAGAGAAGGAAGACAAATTTCGGATCATGAAGGAACGCGCCCTCGAGGTCAAACGGGTCCTTGCGGATCCAAAATACCAAGAAGCATGGGAGCCATACCCATTCAACTCCGGGTACTTCATGTGCCTGAAATTGAAGACCGTTGAAGCGGAACAGCTGCGGGTTCATCTCCTGGAAAAATACGGGGTGGGGCTCATTTCCCTGGGCAAGACGGACTTAAGGGTGGCGTTTTCCTGCCTTGAGAAAGATGACACCCAGGAACTCTTTGACACGGTCCTCAAGGGAGTCAATGATTTGATCTGACACCAGCGGGGTTCGGGTGTTTCTTGGAACCGCTCTCTCAAAGTGGATTTACGACTTGCTTTGGCAGTGGCTGATATTTGGGGTTTTCTCCCGATGCCGCCTGTTAGCTCCCCCATACGCTTGTCAAAACCCCAAATATCTGCCACGCTTCTACGGCAGGTTTAGAGAGCGGTGGAAAGAAATGGCCGAACCCCACGGTCCCCGAGATTATTGAGAAGTTACTCACTATTTCCCGGGGGCCATATCCAGCTCTAAAAACTGCCCTGATTTTGGTGATTTGGGACTGGGAGAATATTTTTTTGGCTCTGTTCCCTCTTTAAATGTCTGGAAAACGGTCTTCTTGGAATGGACGCCGGCCAGGAGCCCTGTCTTGGCGTCTATTTTGGCAAAAACAACGCCTTCAGGGACCTCAAAATCAACCACAGGCCTTCCCTTCAGGACTTCCGTCATAAAGTGGAGCCAAATGGGACTGGCCGCCCGGGAACCGGTTTCCCCCTTGCCCATGGCCTTTCTGTCGTCATAGCCAACCCACACCCCCGTCACCAATTCTGGCGTGTATCCCATGAACCAGGCATCCCACAGGTGATTGGTGGTTCCGGTCTTTCCGGCTGCCGGCCTTTTTAGGGCCTTGATCCGCCGGCCGGTTCCCTCCTGGATCACCGCCTTTAGAAGATCGGTCATCACGTAGGCTGTCTCCCCTGAAATAACTCTCTTGGCCTCTGGCTGGTTTTCCTCAATCACCTGACCGCCTCGGTCCACAATCCGTTTGACAAAAATGGGCTTAACCAGCATCCCGCCGTTGGCAAACACTGCATAGGCCCTTGTTAACTCCACCAGTGAAACCCCTGATGCTCCAAGTGCCAGGGAGAGGTCCGGGCCCAGGTCGGATTCAACACCCATCATCCTCGCATACTGAACCGCGTAGTTAATCCCTATCTCCTTCAATAGTTTAACCGTAATGACATTTCTGGACTTGATAAGACCGGTCCTGAAGAGCGTGGGGCCAAAAAATTTTTCCTTATAATTCTTTGGCTTCCAGACCTTACCGTCATCACCTCCCTCAGAGATAAAGGGGGCATCCATAATGACCTTGACCGGACTCATCCCCTTGTCAAGCGCGGCGGCATAAATGATCGGCTTAAAGGCGGAGCCAGGCTGCCGACTGGACTGAATCGCCCGATTAAACTGGCTGGCCTGAAAATCCCTGCCACCGACCATGGCCTTCACCTCGCCAGTCTCAGGAACCATGCAAAGGAGGGCACTTTGAATTTCAGGGGTCTGCTCCAGAGAAACCTCCCGGGAAAATCGGCTTTTCACCACCTCGCCCGACCCTTTGGCGGACTTTGCAGGAGAACCCTTCTTCAAGAGACGGACCAGGATCACATCGCCCCTTTTCAGGACACTTGATGGCTTCTTTACCCTGCGATTGTAGTAAGGCACCTTGGGGTTGGGCCTCCTGGCCCATTTCATCCTGGAAACCGGGAGGCGGCCCAAATCCTCTCCCAGCAAGACAGTCACCTCCTTTTTTCCATCGTCCACATCCAGCACAAGCCCTTCAACAACCGATCCTGCGCGGGGGGGTGATACAACAAGCCTATCAAAGGCCTCCGACATGTACTCGTAGATATCTTCTGGTTCCAGATGCCTTAGAGGACCCCTGTATCCCTCCCGCTTGTCCAGTTCAGCCAGGCCCTTTGTCAGGGCATCTCTGGCCTTGATCTGCATACCCAGGTCCAGGGTGGTATAGATCTTGAGTCCTCCCCGATACAGGAGGTCTCGACCGTATTTTTTGAGAAGATACCGCCGGATCTGCTCCGAAAAATAAGGCGCCCTTGCAAAGGTGTTTTCCGTTGCTGTGTCGAGTTCGACAGGGGCATCCAGGGCCTCCTGAAATTGTTCGTCGCTGATGTAGCCTTCTTCCCTCATCCTTTCCAGGGCATATTTCTGTCTCGCCTTTGCGCGATCAAAATGAGAGACGGGCGAATATCTTGCCGGGGCCTGGGGTAGTCCCGCCAGCAGCGCCGATTGTGCAAGGCTCAAATCCTTTGCCGGCTTACCAAAGTAGGTCCGTGCTGCGGCCTCTACCCCGTAAGCCCCCTGCCCGAGATAGATCTGGTTCAGGTAAAGAAATAAGATCTCTTCCTTGGAAAAACTCTTTTCAAGCTGGATGGATAAGGTGGCCTCTCTGGCCTTTCGCCGGTAGGTCTTTTCGGTATTCTTAAGCAAAAGCGACTTTGTTACCTGTTGTGTGATGGTGCTCCCCCCCTGCTCTATCTTGCCTGCGGCAAGGTTCTTCATGAGTGCCCTGATTATCCCCTGTATGTCCACTCCTTCATGTTCAAAAAACCGGGAATCCTCCGCTGCGATAAAGGCCTGGGTGAGGTGCTTTGGCAGCCCATCCAGGGGAACAACAATCCTCTTTTCCTCCCAGAATCTCCCGATCACTTCCCCATCATCACTGTATATCTCGGTAATAATTGGGGGACGGTATTCTTTCATGGATCCTATGTAGGGGAGATTGCTGGACCAGACATACCAGAAATAGGCAGCAGTACAAACGCCTAGAAAGGCTACAATTGAGAAAAGCCAAAGGGTAAACTTCAAGATCCGCTTCATGCTTAAGCACCTTCGATAGCAGACAAATACTTCTCCAATGCATCTGTAATAATTGAATTAAGATTTGTACCTTTAGATTTTGCAAATAGCACGGCTCTTCGATGCAAATCAGTTCCTGTGCGAACATTAAAACTTCCCTTGAAGGGCATATCGGGCTCTTTGCTCTCCGCTTCACATAGTATTAGATAGTCATCAACAGCTTCTTCAAATGCCGTGCGTAAACTGCTGACATCCGTACCTTCATAGCTAATAAGACTTCGGATAAATTCAATTTTTCCATGAAATATCTGATCTTCATCACTATAGTGTACTGAGCCATAGTATCCTTTATATGCCATCATATCTTTCATATCATTTCCTCTCTTCTAAGGAGTTCCAAAATATCATTAATCACATACATTTTCACAATACGGTTGGGGTGAGGTTTGTGAAGTGTAATGGTAGGGGCTGTGGGGTGGACAAATCTCCTCCTTGAGCCCCCTGTTTTCCCAGTTTTTCTCTGTACATATCCCATAGTCTTTAGCAAGCTTGTCAGCTCATCCCATGTGAACTCCTTTGGCCTTTGTTGCAACCTTGCGAATAATTTTTCTTTTCGACCCATCCACCCTCCTTTTGCAGGAAGAATATAACATATATACGCCTAAATTGCAACTAATTTTAGTTGCCAATGAAAGAAATCGAAAGTGGGATGGTTTATTCCAATACCAGGTATAATCCCCCAGCACGATCGGGTTCCCAAGCTGGTCCCGCCGGCGGGATTGGGAACAAGGGGGGCCACGGAGTGTGGGAACGAGAAGGAACGAGAATTTTCGTCGACCGCTCCGGCACGCTGGCAGGTCCTCGCGCTTCGCCTGCTCGGCCCTTTGCCTGCACACCTCCGCTTGTGCAAAAGGTAAAAGGATAAAAAACCAAACACTACGGTGTCCTGGCAAGGCGGAAGCCCAGGGCGCTGCTCCTGCTGCCTGGGGTGTTCCTGCCGCGAAACGCTGAACGGCAGTACCTGGCGTGGTAGTCCCAGCTGCCGCCGCGAAACACACGGTAAGAGCCTGACGAAGGTCCTGAAGGGTCAGTCACAGAACCTGATGGGTAGTCCCCAGACCAGTCCTGACACCACTCCCACACATTTCCGTGCATGTCGTAAAGGCCCCGGGCATTGGGACTTTTCTGTGCAACGGAATGGGTCTTTTTCCCAGAGTTCCCGCAGTACCAGCCCATGGCATCCAGATTAGAGTCATGGCCGCACCCTGTCTCTGTTATCCCTCCATTCGCAAAGGCGGTCGTACTCCCGGCCCTTGCCGCATATTCCCACTCGGCCTCTGTGGGGAGCCGGTATTTGTCGGTTCCTTCCATCTGATTGAGCTTGCGGATAAATGTCTGAACGTCATTCCATGAGACTTGCTCTACCGGGCAATCATCCCCGCAGTTCTTGAAATATGAGGGATTACTCCCCATCACCCGCTCCCACTGCCCCTGCGTCACCTCGGTGGTCTGCATGTAAAACCCTTTTGTCAGCGTCACCCGGTGTTGCCGCTCATCATTATCACGCCCTGATTCATTTGAGGGGCTCCCCATCGTAAAGCGGCCCGGCTGGATGTAAACAAACTCCATGCCCAGGTTATTGGTAAACTTTGGCTCAGACCGTTCTGCAACTACTGCCTCCAATCGTATGCTGATGCTCTCATCCTCTCCTGCGCTAAGCTCAATCCATCTCTTTTTGGTCTTATACCCCAACGCCGACACCTCCACATTGTATCTTCCGGGGTCAAGCTCCATTCCCTGGGAAAAAGCGGGGCCTATGTTGAGGATCTTGACCTTTGCATCCTCAGGTTCCGTTTCCACATAAAGCCTGCCCTTCCGGGGGCGTGCTTCACTCAGGTCCACGTAAAGAGACATGGACCTGCCCCTGTCGATGCGAATCTGTTTCCGGTACGGTTCATATCCCTGTTTCTCAACCCGTATCCGGTGATCACCCGGTGATACCTCGACGTCAGACAGGGGTGTCTCCCCTACCCTCCTGCCGTCCACCAAGACCCTTGCGTCCGTTACATTGGCGCTCACCGATAAAGTTGTGTGACTAACTTTTGGGGATGGTTCCACCACCGTGGCGCCGCTTGATGCCACAAACACAAACTCCCCCCCCTGATCCCCTGTGTTCCTGATGGGGCGACAGAGTGGGGTCTGCTCGGAGTTGTTGCCCACAATGGGGGCTATCCGGGTATAGATCTCCTGGGTGCTCAGGTAAGGTTTTTCGTTTTTCGCCAGTTCCTTCAGCAATTGATATGCAAACACACTGTGCCCCCTTGTCCCTTCGTCTGATACCGGGGTTTTGTTCCCGGATGTCATGCCCCATCGGCTCTTCTCATTGTATAAATTCAGGTAATATTTGTCTGTAATGACCTTGGGCATCTCCCGAGCCCGCCCAAAAAGGGTGCCTGAATAGCACGAATCGGAAATTAACAGTACATGGCGTGCCTTCATGGCCCGCATAGCATTTTGAACCTGAACATTATCCAGATAGGTAACGGGGTCTCCTCCTCTGGCATCCACCGGAATCCACCATCCCGCGTTATATGTTCTATCAAGATCCCCGTGTCCAGCATAATAGATAAGCACGCTGTCACCAGGTTTTGTCGATTCAGCCAGCCTGCGAAGTGCATGGTAAATCCCTCTCTTGGTGGCTTTGCGACCCAGCATCAGCTTTACCTAAAACCCATATTTCTCTCTCAGGACTTCCGCCATGGCCCTGGCATCGTTGATGGCGGTCTTGAGATCAGGGATTTTCTTGTCTTCATAATCATTGATCCCAATAATCAAGGCGCGATAGGTCCCCAGCTTTCCGCTGTCATGGCTCAAGTCAGCGACGACCCTTAGCGCCCTGTCTCCATCGTCCCATGCAACCGACATTGATCCTAAAGAGAAAACAATCAAGGCAGCCACACAAAAAATTGTCTTTTTCATAATCCCTCCCACAACCGGCACCTCTTTATCCCCAACGCTGCGCCGCGATGGTCGTAGCCCCTTGTTTCCAAGCTACAGTCTTCCAATTGCATGGAATCGCGTTACGCGTTCCCACGCTAGAACGTGGGAACGAGAAGCAAATTTCTATTGGCTGGTGCCAGGGCAACACGGTCAACCAACAGACACTAAGGGACTAATTCCCTGCCGAGATCATAAGCAGACCAGGCAGGCCGGAAGACCACATGGAGACCTTCCCGTTCCGTCTCGTGGAGGTAATCTTTTGTGATAACAACGGCTTTCCTCACGCCTGCGCCCCTCACAACTGTGTCAAAGATCTTTGGTACAGCCTTCTGGCGCGTCATTCTATACTTAACCTCCACCGGCACCACCCGATTCTTTTGAACATACAAAAAATCGATTTCCGAGCCGGTGCTGGTGCGGTAAAACCATAGCCGGCTCCGGTCAACGGTCTTTATTAGCTCCGAGAATACAAAACTCTCCACCATCATACCTGCCTCTCCCCCTCTGTCGAATGCGTCAAACGTATTGAAAACCGCATTTCGGATTCCGGTATCCAAGAAATAGAGTTTGGGCGTCTTGACGATCGCCTTTCCCAGGTTGACAAAATAGGGGCGCAGGCAGGCCGTAACGTAGGTCTCATTGAGCGCATGGAGATACTTTTCCACAAAGTGACGACTGATGCGGATGTTCTTGGCAACCTCGTTGATCTTTAAAAGCCCACCGCTCTGTGCGGCTACGAACTGGACCAGACGATTGAATCCGGCCACGTCCTCGATTTTAAGGAAATTGCTGATATCCTTCTCCACGTAGGACCTATAGATCTCCTTTAGAAGCGCTTCCTTTTCTTCCCGGTTGTCCAGCCTGACGACACCCGGATACCCGCCATAGAGGACAAATTCCTCCATCAGCTTCTGATACTGGCCGGATTCAAATTTCATAATCTTTGAAAGGTCCCGGGCACCGCCCAGGCCTTTATACCGAAGGAATTCGCCGAAGGTCAGAGGGTACAGCTCATGAAGGTGCTTTCTGCCTGTCAGGGTCTCTTTGACCTGGCTTTTGATTTGAAGGGAAGATGACCCGGAGACGATGAACTTCAAATCAAGACCGAGGTCATAGTATCGTTTCATCAAAAGACCTACTTCGGGTATACGCTGGGCCTCGTCAAGAATGACAACGGGCCTTTTTCCCGGAACACCATAGTAGGTTATGAAATCAAGGAATTCCCGATCCTGAGTCACAAGGTCAATCAGATTGAAGGCATCAAGGTTAAAATAGAAAACCTGTTTAGGATCAATGCCCCTCTTGCTGATCAATTCCGCCACAAGCATCTTGATCAGATAGGTTTTCCCCACCTGCCTGGCCCCCACTAAGACGGTGATCTCCTTAGCATCAAGGTCTTTCAGGAGTGCTTTGTAGAGATTTCTTTCAATATGCACTTCCTTTGGGAATGCATAACCAGGGCTTCGCCATGGATTCTGAAGATCAAAGGTGCTTTTCATCTTGGCTTTTGTTGATTAAATTTACATTTTACCTTGGTATTTTGTCAATATTATCTAATAATGTCAAGGTTTAAAATTCCTCATTCCCAGGTTCCAGCGTGTTGAACTTTCGATTGAAGCTCGCATGCCCCGTACTTATTCCACCTTCTCGTCATCAAAACCTTTTTGGCCACGGTCAAACGGGATGGTAATGATCCTGAACATATTTCTAGAAAGTCAAACCAATCATTGGCAGCGCTCCAAGGTTAACCTCCAGCCTTCAAGAATCGTGACCCGCTCCGGCACGCTGGCAGGGCTGCGCGGCTATCGCCAGCTTCAGCCCTTTGCCCGCGGCCTCCGCTTTTGCAAAAGGTTCACTCTATGAAATTCTGCTTCGCAGACATCCTGCCGTACAGGATGATTTCAAAGGGTAAAAAGGTAAAAACCCAGAAACTACTGTGCCCTGGCAAGGCGGAAGCCCAGGAAGCTGTTCCTGCTGCCTGGGGTGCTCCTGCTGCGATACGCGGAACGGCAGTTCCTGGCACTGTCGTACCAGCTGCCGCCGCGAAGCACCCGGCTGGAGCCCGATGAAGGACCTTTAGGATCAGTTACCGAACCTGAAGGGTAGTCACCAAACCAGTCCCGGCACCATTCCCACACGTTGCCGTGCATGTCATACAGGCCCCAGGCATTTGGATGTTTAGTTCCAACCCTATGGGCATATTTCTCGCCAATGTCCCATGCATTCTTATCATACCAGGTATAATTTCCCAACTGGGTGTCGCTGTCGCCAAAACAGAATCTTGTCGTTGATCCGGCCCGAGACGCGTATTCCCACTCCGCTTCTGTCGGGAGCCGATATTTGCTGCTTCCCTCCTTCTCATTGAGTCGCCGAATGAATTCCTGGCAATCATTCCACGACACATAGACCGCAGGATTATTGGGGTCGTTACGCACATAGTCCTCCCCGGACCATGGCTTTTTACCCATAACTTCAGCCCACTGTCCCTGGGTCACCTCGGTGGTCTGCATGTAAAAGCGTTTAGAAATGGTTACCCGGTGTTGGGGGTGTTCGTCTTTGTAGTATTTTTCCTTCCCGCCGTACTGGCTCGCTACTTGGGAGGCGCTGATCCCGCTTCCCATCATAAAACTCCCCGAGGGGATCTTCACAAACTTCATCCCGAGGGAGTTGATAACCGTTTTCGGTTCGGAAACGGCCGTCGCCATTGGTTTCAAATTCACCCTCAACCGTAGAGCCCTGTCAGCTCCTACTTTTATGGTCTTTTCCAGTTTATGATACCCTTTCATGACCACCTTGACCGTGTGAGACCCCGGCTCCATCTCGGTGGGATCTAAGGGTAACACCCCGGTATAGTATCCGTCCAAATAGACCTTTGCACCTGTGGGATTGCCTGTAACCTCAATGGTCCCGGATAGCCGCTCCAGGATAGCCTTCACAATCAGGCTCTTGCCTTTTCTCAGGAACACGCCCTCTTCGTAGGGTTCGTATCCTTCCCTGGTTACCTTTATCCTGTGACGTCCGGCCTTTAACCCCTTGAGCGTAACCGGGGCAATACCTTTCCGGGCACCATCAACGAAAACAACAGACTCGCTCACATTCGATGTCACTGTAAGAACTGCCTTTGCGGGGGTCGGGGCTGGTTCTTCAATGGTTACACCGGAACTGGATGCCAGTTGGAAGACAAAGTCCCCTTTGTCCAGCCTGATATCTCTGATCTTTCCATATTGGGGATGCTGCGTCGGGTTATACACGGGAACCTTATTTTTGAGGTAAAGCCCCAACTCTTCCCCTGTTATGTAGCCGTCTGGAATGGGCTCTTTATCCCGGCCTTCCAAAAGATCCAGAAAGGCCTGCTTGAAGATGCTGTGATCCGGTACAGGCTCATTGGCACGACCCGCCGTTATGAATTGCCTCACCGGGAGCCTGACACTGTCGGAGATATTCTGAGGGACGACCCTTTCTCTCAGGTTTAGGATCGATCCTGAAAAACAGCTGTCAAACATAAAAAGCACATGCCGCGCCTTGATCATCTTGGCCTGGGTTACCATTGTCTGCATATCAACACTTGAAAGGTTGAAACCCACAGGATCTTTTTCAGGCACCGGGGCATCGACCATCACCAGATAACCCAGATCCTCTCCAGTGGCCATCTCAAGGGTGTGGCCATGTCCCGCATAATAAAAGAGGAGTCTGTTATCCTTGTTTTTCCCGTATTTGTGGCAGAACCGTCCAAAGACCTCATTGAACGAACCCTTGGTAAGGTCTTTTTTGAGTGTCACCTTAAATCCGTTCTTTTCAAGGGCTCTGGCAACGTCTTTGACGTCCCGTATGGCTCCTGGAAGGGGGTCCCAGCCCTTGGTATAGTTTCCGTTCCCAATCACCAGGGCATAGGAGTTGTTGTAAAGCGGGATCTCTTTCCCTTCCGGTGTGGTCGCAACAACACGCAGCCCCCATGAGGCAGGTTCCGCAAAAAGAAACACCCCAAAAAAAAGGGCAAGGAATACAATCGCTTTCTGTGTGCTCCAACTGTTTCTCATACACGCCCCCTTTCCGTCCCCCTCTTCTTTATCTGCTTGTGGTGAATTTCCACGTCGCCTCATAAAACCCGGCCCCTGAATCGGAACTCCCGCCAACCGGCCTCACCCTGATGGAGCGCGTTTCTCGTGCCAGTTGCCCACGGGTCCCCCTGTAGCCGCGCAACCCCGCTCCCGCAGGTTCTGTCTTCACCCGGCCCAGGGGAACCTCGCTGGCATAAACCACTATCTCTTCCTCACCGTAGGTATCCATTACCTTGAACGCAAAACGGTCGCCTTTGCCGGGGACCGTGTAAAGTCTTCCCCCCTCAAAATGGCGCTTGCTCCTGTAGTCGTTGGGGAGAATCTGGGTGATGGTCCCCTCTGAATCCACGTTCACGATCCTGGCATAAAAATCACGGTTGCCGATGATATGGACCACGACCTTCTGGCCCTTCCGGTATCGCTTTTGCGGTGTCCAGACCAATACGGTCAAGGGAGCATCGGGCGACAGGATCTGGCTTGAATTCGGCTGTTTTCCTGTCGGTTTGAGCCCATATTCCACCTCTGCCCTGATCCAAACATGATACCGGTTATCTTTAAGCCCATGATCCTTTTGTTCTAACACGGAGACATAACCTTCCGTGCCGCTTTGTATTAAATCGTATTCCAGCTTCCCTTCTCTAACCAATGTATTGGATTCGATGCGGGTCCTGGCCATTTCAAGGGCCTGTCGCTTGGCAGTGGCCAACGCGGCTTTTCGTGCTTGCCCAAGAGTTGTATTTTCCCCAAGATAGGCATAGCCGTCCACCTCGTGTATGGAAGAGCGTTTTTCCTGATCCGGGACCACCAGAAGACGCCGCAACGTTAATCCCGCCAGTTCATGAGCGGGAATCCTGGCGGCACTGACACCCTGGTGCAAATTCTCTTGGAGGTTGGGCTTCAGGGCCTTTCCGTTTAACAGGAACGATCCGGACGAATCAATGAAGACGACGCCGGGGCCAACGGCTTCATAAATGTTTTTGCCATCGAGGGTGGAAAGCTGGACTTCAGTTTCAGGCAAGAGCCGGTATTCACGGCCTGGTTCAAGATGGTCGTATTCCTGTATGGGTTTGCCCCCTGGACCCAGAACCCGGCCTTTGATGCTGATCACCTGTAGGGAGTCAGTGGTTTGGCTTGACACTGAAACAGGGCTTCCCGGGCCACCATTCCAACAAAGAATAATGAGCGTGATGAACAGCAACCAGGTGGGTTTTTCCATGCCTTTCCCCCTGTCCGGGTTTGCATCAGGAAACGGTATTATTTTGAAATGATGTCGAGTGGACTTAAATAGATTAAAACAAGAAGAATCCCAGGTCAAACCAAATCGGTTTTCAGATAGATTTCAGATCTAAAATCTCACCCCCTTAGCAGCTCTCGGGAAATGATCAGCTTCTGTATCTCAGAGGTTCCCCCCCTATCTCTATCAGCTTGGCGTCTCTCATATAGCGCTCCACAGGATACTCCCTCATGTACCCGTAACCCCCCAGGACCTGTATGGCATCCAGTACACGGCCTTCGTCCAGGGCCCCAACTCCTTTTCCGCGAACTTCCTCGCGCTCTCTCTGACCATTCTGTGCTCTTCAGAGAGCAGCATATCCAACAATATCTTCATTTTGATTTCCCTCAGAGCCTTATTCCTTTTTCCCCTTTTTTGCCAGGAGCACTGTCGTGGTCCCTGTCTGAACAACCTCCCCTCTCTGGTTTACGAGCTCCTTTTCAAAGGTAAGAACCCCTCGATCGTTTTTGGAGGTTTCCCGCATTTCTTTCACCCTCTGAACCACGTGTAAGGTATCTCCGATCTTTATGGGGAGATGAAACTTCCATGTCATGCCCAAAAAGGCCAAAATAGTCCCTTCCGTAATGCCAAGCATCTGGGAAAGACCCGCGTGAATCACCAGACCAAGCATCCCGTGTGCCACCCGTTCTCCAAAAAGGCCCTTTTTGGCAAATTCCGCGTCGGTATGAAGCTGGTTGGTATCCCAGGAAAGCGCCGCGAAGTTAACCACGTCAGCCTCTGTTACGGTACGGGCCTTGGTGACAAATTCCTGACCAACAGTGAAGTCTTCAAAATATAGAGGTTCCATGTCCTCTCCCTTCTTTTCTTATCCTTCCCCGTACCTTTCCCTCAGGACCCTCTTGAGGATCTTACCCCCAAAGGTCCCCTTTGGGAGTTCATCAACAAAAATTACCGAGGTAGGTTTTTTGTAACTTGCCAGATGGTTGCGACAATGGTCAATGACCTCTCGTTCTGTAAGGGCAGCCCCCTTCCTGGGCACCACAATCGCCTTAATCGACTCTCCCCATTTGGGATGCGGTACCCCAATAATGGCCCCCTCGGCAATATCCGGATGATAGGACAGGGCCTCTTCTATCTCCCGTGAGTACACATTAAGACCGCCCGTCTTTATCATGTCCTTTAGACGATCCACCATATAGAGATATCCCAGATCATCGTACTTGCCAACATCACCCGTATGGAGCCATCCGCCCCGCAAGGTCGCTGCCGTTTCTTCCGGATTCTTGTAGTATCCCTTAAATACCGTGGGACCCCTCACGATGATCTCGCCCTCTTCCCCCGTCGGCAGATCTCCATCTTCTTCGTCCACAATACGCACCTCGGTACACATGTAAGGACGGCCAACGCTCCCCCACTCTCTGGGTTTATCCCAGGGCTTTAATACTGTCACCGCCGGAGAGGCCTCGGTCAGGGCGTAGGATCCATACAGCTCGCCATTAGGCCAGAGATTTTTTTCAACCTCTTCCTTTAGCCCTGGATGAAGAAACCCCTGGGTGCACAACCAGCGTTTAATGGATGAGGTATCCCTTGAATGCCTCTTGTTGGCCTCCAGCAACATGCGAAAAATGGTGGGGTTGCCCACGATAAAGGTGGTACGCTCGTTCTCCACAATATCAAGGTATCTATCAGGGTCAAAGGTCTTACTTCCGATAAAGGTTCCTCCTGCATACATATAGGCCAGAAAACGGCTCAGTGCAGCCGTGTGATACATCTGCATGGGATAATAGATTTTGTCTTCCGGGATGGGACTCTGATTCTCGGTACTAACGCAGATGATATTCCAGAGCAGGCCTTTATGGGTAAGTATGGCCCCCTTGGGAGTCCCGGTTGTGCCTCCGGTAAAGATGATAAAGGCCTCATCCTCTTCCACGAGATGGATCTCAGGCTCTTTATCATTTGCCTTTTGGATAAGGTCTTCGTAGTCGAGTGCGAATCCCGGCGGGTTTCCCCCCATGCAGATGAATCTCTTGATTTGCGGCAGACGGTGATCCATCTCTTCTGCCTGCTCGGAAAAATCGTGGTGAAACACCAGGATTTCTGAATCGGTAAATTCGGCCTGATAGCAGATCTCTTCCAGCGTGCCCCTTGAATTCAAAGGCGTGGTAACAAGCCCCAGTTTCAGGTGTGCCAGATAGGCCTCCATTAAGGGGATGCAGTTGTTGGATAGGGTAGCCACATGCGCCCCTTTGTTCAGACCCAATCCCTCCATGGCGTTGGCAAACCTGTTGACCCTTTCATTGAGCTGTTCATAGGTCAGGGCCGAGTCATCATCCTTGCAGGCCATCTTCTTTGGAAACTTACGAGCGGAACGAGAAAATGCCTCGCCTAGTGTCATCTCCATGGGAGTCTCCTATGGTAAGTGGTCGGTGATCAATAGGTAGTGAACACGCAACAGCTTCATCTAATCAACCGGTCGAAAATAGACATCGGTAATGGTACCACGTCTTTCATCCCGAAAGGCCGCTTCCACCCGTGTACCTACCGTTATCTTGGAGACATCTTCCACTTCCATGTTGGTCATCATGATGAAATCTGTGCCATCCAGCTGAACATACGCGCAAATAAATGGAAGCTTCTTTATGAAAGCACTTGTGGTGAAATATTGGACCGTGCAGGCCTTGATAACACCAGTACCTTTAAGCGGGACCCATTCTGTGGGTTTATAGCAGAGGGAACAATGTGCCCTCGGCGGACAGTATACCTTTTCGCATTGCGGGCATTTGGCCCCATATATTTTTTTGTTCTCCCGGAGTTCACGGAAAAACCTGGATTGCTGGCCATAGGAGTATTTATAATAGGTATCCATCCTGTCAGGAACCTCCAAGGGGGCATCCACAGGCACCTTTCCTGAAAGCTCTTCCTCATATTCCCTCCTCAGGTATTCCAGAGGGATGCCGAATTTCTCATTATGATATTGATACCACTTGTCCCGTTCTTCTTCCCGCATGGTTACTCCTCCCTTTCTAAGACCAGACACACCGTCCAGGTACAAAGTGTCCCGCCAATGCTCTGTACCAGACCACGGCGTGCATTTTTTAGTTGGCGCTCTCCGGCCTCCCCTCGAAGGTGAAGCGCAACCTCATAGGTCTGCATAATCCCCGTCGCCCCCACAGCGTGCCCGCAGCCGATGAGTCCGCCGCTCAGGTTAACGGGAAGTTCCCCATCCGGCATCACCGTCCCGTTGTCAATCAAATCCCCCCCCTGCCCTTCTTCACAAAAGAAACAATCTTCATAGGCCATGATCTCAGTCCCGGTGAAGGCATCATGGAGTTCCGCCAGATCAAGCTCCTTGAGGGGATCTTGAATCCCCCCCATCTGAAAGGCCTTTCTGGCAGCCACACGGGAAGACTCAAAGGTATGGATGTTGGGCCGGTTTCCCGGCATGACATAATCGGCGGAGGCTCCGACACCGGTAATCCACACGGGCCGATCGGTAATCTCCCGGGCCATCTCTTCTGAGGCCAGGATCACCGCAGAGGATCCCTCCGTATAGAGACAATTATCATAGAACTTGAAGGGCTCAACAATCTTCCGGGATTTCAGCACATCCTCCACTGTGATTACCTGGGGAGACTGGGCAATGGGGTTCTTGGTGGCATTGAAATGATTCTTCACCGAGACCTTTGCCATCTGTTCTTCCGTGGGATTCCCATATTTCTCTTTGTGCGCAATGACCGCCAATGCAAACCCTGATGCCGCTGTTCGGCCTGCAGGGTTATCGTACGTCATATCGGCCGTATACAGGATGGCCCTCAAGACCTCGGGCGTGGCGGTTTGGAGTTCATAATTATAACAGTCGGCGCACTTTTCGACCCCAAGGACCAGACAAACATCATACAGGCCGCTTGCAATCTCCGAATAGCCTATCCGCAAAGCTGTCCCCCCTGTCGCCCCCCCGGAATTCACCCTCACCATCGGTTTAAGTCCCAGCCCAAGATAATCGTGCACAAAGGCATCCGGCTGATACTGGCGCTGAAAGAAATCATTGTATATTCCATAGACCGCGCAATCGATCTCCTCACGTCCCAGTCCGGCATCTTCCATGCCCATCTTGGCCGCATCGAAGGCCAATTCAAAGTAGGTCTTATCCACCCACCTGGCCTTAAACTTGGTTGTTCCCATTCCCACTATGGCTACTTTTTTCATTAACCAGTCCTCCTACAATTACTAACGAGAGCGAAAAACCTTTGCACTGACCTGCCTGAAACCAAGGCAAATCGCCCTTTTCCTTCCTCATCCAACCGCTTGTCAAAAAAAATTTAATTAATTTTATAATTAAATTCTCCGTTAGTTTGATTGTCAAGAAAAAATCCAGGTCTTTAAAAACTTGCCCGGTCAAATCGTTACATAAAGTTAATTTTAGCTTGACTCACAAAGCTTTTGCTCCTAAGTTCCTCCTCTAAAAAACAATTGCAACAAAAAGGAAGTATTATGGAACTATCGCAGACACGGTACGAAGTGGAAAGTGCTGTGGCAAGAATCACCCTGGATCGGCCTGATAGGATGAATGCCTTTACCGCAACCATGCGAAAGGAACTGGTCAAGATATTTCAAGAGGCCGACCGCGATGACGCGGTCAGAGTGGTTGTGGTTACGGGTGCTGGTAAGGCGTTTTGTGCGGGTGCTGATCTTTCTTCGGGGGCCAACGCCTTTGACCGGTCGGTCAAGGATGGCAAAAAGATACCAATGAGCGAGCATCGAGATGGCGGAGGCCGGGTGGCCCTGGCCATATATAACTGCAGGAAACCTGTGATCGCAGCCATCAATGGCCATGCAGTGGGTGTGGGAATTACCATGACCTTACCTATGGATATCCGGGTGGTTGCTGAAGATGCAAAGATCGGCTTTGTGTTTTCGCGGCGCGGCGTTATCCCGGAGGCGTGCTCAACCTGGTTCCTTCCTCGTGTCGTTGGCATCTCCAAGGCCTCAGAACTGGTATATACCGGTCGGGTATTTCTCGCTTCAGAAGAATCGGATTCAGGGCTTTTCAACTACATCGTCCCCCGCGACCAAGTCCTCCCCAAGGCCTTGAAAGTAGCCAAAGAGATAGCAGAAAATACGTCAGCGATTTCCGTGGCCTTGAGCAAGGCGTTGCTTTGGCATGGACTCGGTGAAAAAGATCCCCAATCTGCCCATCTCATTGAATCACGGTGCTTCCATTGGGTTGGGCGTCAGAAAGATGCACGCGAGGGCGTTCAAAGCTTCCTGGATCGGCGGAAACCCACGTTTACCATGAGCCCAACCGTTCACATGCCGGACTCTTACCCGTGGTGGAAGGAGCCCAAAGTATAAAATTTCCTTTGACAATTCGTTTCATATCTAATTATAAATGTGATTAGACTCCGTTTTTCCGCCACAGGATATACTTCAACTTAGAAACCCCACTTTTCCCATCAAGGCACAGGCGAACGATCTGCGCTTTTTGGGATAGCTTATCCAGATAAAAGGAGGTGATACCGACACTCCAGGTAAAGGTCTTTTCTTTTCCCAAACTCCCTGCAAGAAAGGAGAAAGAAGAATGAAAAAATCGATATGTGTACTCTTCGCCTTAGGTTTTCTATGTATGGTCCTTCTTCCCCAAGCCATTTCTCCGGTTTTTGCCGAAAAGCTTCCCAAGCTTATCACCTTTACATCTTACAAGGTTGGATCCCTCGGTTACACCATCACAAGCGGGTTCCGTGAGGCCATTGAGCAATTGACACCCATGAAGGTCCGAGTCGAGCCCTATGATACGGATGTGGCACGAGTCCTTCCTCTGAAAATCGGCGAAAGCGAGATGAGCATCCTCACCGGTGCGACCGGGACATGCGTCAGTTACGGCATCGCCGAGTTCTCGGGAAAAGCCTGGGGGCCCCAACCCATCCGGCAGGTGTGGCGGGGGCTTACGCTGTATCTGAGCCTCCTCGCCAGAGGGGATTCGGGCATCAGATATCCGGCGGATGTAAAAGGCAAAAGGGTCCCGAAGGTGCCGGGTTGGCCTGCCGGGATGCTGAGCATCGAAGGGATCATGGCCTTTGGCAACGTCACCTGGAAGGACGTCACCGCGGTTCCCATGAGCGGTTATGTAAATCAATTGAAGGGCGTCATCCAGGGAAAGGTCGATGTCGCCTATGCCGCTACGGTCACCCCCACGGTTAAGGAACTCCAAGCCGGGCCCCACAAGGCCGGTTGGATCCTGTTGCCCCACGATGACAAGGCCGGTTGGAAAAGACTCCGGGCCAAGGCCCCGTGGCTTACACCGGTGGTCTGCAAGCGGGCACCAGGGCTCCCAAAGGGTGAGACCATGCAGGTGGGAACCTATCCTTACAGCATTTGGTCATATGCCACGGTAAACCCCGATATTGTCTATAATGTTGTCAAGGCCTTGCACAAGGGATTTGATATCTACAAGGGAATGCACCGGGCCATGCCGGCGTTTAACATCAAAGGCGCGGTAAAGAACCCAAGTCCGGTCCCCTATCATGAAGGCGCTATCAGATACTTCAAAGAGGTAGGGGTCTGGACGCCGGAAATGGATAAATGGCAGGCAGAACAGCTGAAGGCCTTTGAGGCAAGGGTCGCCAAGTTCAAGAAATAGGTGGTCTGAGTTAATCATGGGGGTTGAGATGGATGACATCCAACCCCCTCTTCTCACGATCTCCGGCAGAGGCGCGATCTAAGAGATTGGGGCGGTATAAATGATCGCCAGCCAATGAAGAAATCTTCACTATGAATAAGAAAAATGACACGGAAAAGGCAAAACCCACCGGGAGGTATCGCGAACTCCTGGGCATTTACAAGTGGTATTTCAGGTCTGTTACCGCCTTTGCCGCGCTCTTGTCTTTTGTCTATGTCTTCAAGATCGTAATATTTAACTATATCATGCCGGACATGTCCTATTTCGCCGTCATGATTGCGGTCTTTGTCTCTTCCACCTTTTTGATCTTCCCGGCAAGCGGGAAAGTTGCATCCAACAAGGTCCCCTGGTATGACAGCATCCTTGCCCTTGCCACGCTGCTTGGTCCCATCTACATCATTGCAAACAATATGGAAATCATCCTTGGTGGTTGGGAGGTGGTGCCTCCTCTTTCGGCAAAGATCCTCGCCCTGATAACCTGGGTACTGATAATCGAGGCCGTACGAAGGGCAGGCGGAGCCATGCTGGCCGGCGTCATCCTCGTGGTATCCATATACCCCCTCTTCGCCCACCTCTGCCCCGGCATCCTGATGGCAAAACAATACAGCCTCTCACGCATCCTGGGGTTTCATTTCCTTGGGATGCAAAGCATCTTTGGTCTCCCCACCCAGGTCTTTTGCAGGTTGCTTATCGGTTACATGATTTTTGCCGTTGCCCTCCAGACAACCGGGGCGGCCAACTTCTTCATCAATTTCTGTCTCGCCATCCTGGGCGGCGTCAGGGGAGGAGCTGCCAAGGTCTCTATCCTTTCCAGCGCCTTTTTTGCGACCATGTCGGGAAGTGCCATCGCAAATGTGGTCACCACCGGAGCCTTCACGATCCCCACCATGAAGCGTCTTGGCTACCCTCCTTACTATGCCGGCGCCATCGAGGCCTGTGCTTCCAAGGGAGGGGTGCTCACCCCGCCTGTCATGGGGGTGACTGCCTTTATCATGGCAGATTTTATTGGGGTATCTTACGCGCAGGTCTGCATTGCCGCCGGTCTGCCCGTACTTCTCTATTGGGTCTCATTGTTTGCTCAGACCGACTTCTATGCGGCCAAGATGGGGCTTCGGGGGCTCCCTCGGGAAGAACTTCCTTCCCTCATGGAGACCCTCAAGGGAGGCTGGTTCTATGTCGCGGCCCTGGCGGTCCTGGTCTATTTTATATTTTTTGAAAGGGTCGAGGCCCTGGCCCCCTACTATGCAACAGTCGTCCTCTTGATTTTGGCAAACTTCCGGAAAGAGACAAGACTGAATCGAAACACCCTTCTCCAATTCACAGACGGAACCGGAAAGATCTTAACAGAACTCATGGGGATACTGGTGGGTGTGGGAATGATTATCGGCGCCCTCTCCCTCACGGGAACGGCCCACGGCCTTTCCGGATCCCTGACCCGGCTGGGGGGGGATCACATGTTCCTCCTTCTGGTTATTGGCGCAATAACCAGCTTCCTTCTGGGGATCGGGCTGACCATCTCTGCCTGCTACATATTCCTGGCCATGCTCCTGGCGCCAACCCTTGTGAGCCTGGGAATATATGAGATGTCCGCCCATCTGTTCCTGGTCTATTGGGGATCGGTATCCTATATCACACCGCCTGTTGCCCTGGCGGCCTATGCAGCCGCGAGTATTGCTCAGGCAAACCCGCTTCGAACCGCGGTCCAGGCCGTCAAATTGGGCTTTGTATCCCTTTTGGTCCCCTTCTTTTTTGTCTACAACCCGGCCCTCGTGGGTCATGGAACCCTTGTACAGATTTTTTTGTCGATGGCCACGGCCGCATTTGGCATTATCCTTTTAAGCGCCGGGTTTGAAGGTTATTCTTTTTTTCTCAAAAGGATCTCCATCCCGGTCCGCGTTATCTTTATGGCCGCCGGGTTCCTCATTTTTCATCCCAAGACGGTGACCGACCTCGTTGGCCTTGCGCTGGTGGGGGCCGGTGTCGGCTATCACTATACCAAAAAGGGTATTACCGAAAAACGGGTTCGCTCCACGGTTCTTTAGTGCCTTTATTTAGATCCAAGAACCCGGTCCTCCCTCCGGGCCGTCGGCCCTATGGGCCGGAGGCGGAGCCGGCCAAACAATGCCGTCAGCCTGGAATTGGCCATTCCTCCCGCTCCTTGAGGACATCCCGGTAAATGGAAAGGGCCTCGTTAACTGCCGGCATGCCGGCATATGTCGCCACCTGAAAGAAGACCTCCGCGAGTTTTCCCGGATCACACCCCACGTTTAGGGCAGCATTTACGTGGAGCCTTAATTCATCGCCGGCACGGATCGCTGCCAGCATGGCACAGGTGACCATCTGCCTTTCCGGCAAGGTAAGAACCGTTCGGGAATAGAGATTACCTGTTATAAATTTCGAAAAATCGTTGGCCAGATCCCTATCAAATTCCTTCCACATCAAGTACGGTGGATCCATCCGAACACCTTTTCCAAAGAGCTTCTTTGCTGTCTGTTGAGTTTTTTTCCTGATCTCTTCTTCACTCACCATTCACATCCTCCCATGTGGTGTCTGAACGAAAAGCCTGTTCAGACACGATTTTGGATTTTGGATTGCAGACCTAACCCGGCGAAGCCGGAATTGAATATTGAATATTGACAATTGAATATTTATGGAAGTCGCTTCGCTCCGTCATTTTTTTGACAGATCTTTCAAACATTTAAAAAAATTCTCAAAATATTCAATCTGCTTAGGCATAAATCATGCGCAAACATGATGTGATTTGAACAAATAGGTACTAAAGAACTTTTTTGCCACTGTTTTAGCCGGGGCCTATTCCAGGAGTTGGTCTTTAAGCAAACCCAGTTTTTCATCATCTATCCCGGCCTTTGTCCTGAGGTAATCTGCGACTGAGCCATAGACCTCTCTGATATGGTCGAGACAAGCAATTATGCACTCACGGGGCGCGGTGAAATAGGGGGCTACCGCTTCAGGGTCGATCCCTATTTCCCTGATCCATTCATAGATCCTTCCCAACAACTCACCGATATAAACATTGGAAAGGCCGTGGTCATAAACAACTGTATCTTCCGGAACCCCGAGGGAAAGCAAAAACAAGGCTGCACAAACTCCTGCCCGATCCTTTCCGCCTGTGCAGTGAAAAACCAATGGGCGGCTTTCGGGCTCGATCATTCGATGCAGGACGTTGCCCCATGTTTCCCCGAACTCCTCCACATTCCTTATATAACCATTAACCATGAAGTCCTTACTCAGCCAACTGATATCACCCTTTTTTATCCTCTCAAGGGCTTTGACAGAGTCAAACTCGCCATGCACAACGGGGAGATGAAGATACTCGATGACGCCGTCCTCCGGCAGCCGATCAGGTGAATGCTTCACCTCTCCCGGGGTCCGAAAATCGTAGACCAGCCTGATGTTCATCCCTTTCAGGACCGTTTGATCCGTGGCAGTAAGTCTAGCCAGACTGTCCGAACGGAAGATCTGGCCCCACTTTGTTCTACGACCATCCAAGGTCTCGTAACCACCCAAGTCTCGGAAATTAACCGCTCCTTTAAGAGGTATGCGCCGCTCTCTGGAAATAGGTCTTGATGTTTCCTCTTCCATCACATGTCCTTTTTTGTCAAAGTTCCTGACGTCTCTTATTACCCAGCCTGACTTGACTCACATCAGCACCCACTCTTACGCAGATATTCCATAGGAAGCCTCCTCAATTTTTCATTTGCCTTGCGGTTGAATCATACAACGTATTAAAGCTCAGAGAAGGTACACCTTTGCTGATAATTATGATAATTATCCAGTACATCAGTAATTTCCGGTTAGGTTCTTGCATAACATTTTGACATTTCGTAGTTTTTTTTAAATCTGGGCCGCCCGTTCCGTTCTTGGTGATCCGGGTCTCGTTCTGTATTTTAATACGGAGTTCCCTGACCCTTTTTATAC
>JADHXI010000061.1 GCA_016783065.1 Desulfobacteraceae bacterium
GATACCCACCAAAGCAATGAAGGCGAGGGTCGCGGTCTGCCCCAATGTGAAGAAAGCCCCCATGGTACCGGTCTCCGAGGCACCCCTGAAATTAATATAGAGAAAGATGCTGGCGATCACGATAGCCACCACCTTTTCCACCCAGACAAGTTGGAGGCCCGATACCGATATAACACCTAATTGGGTGAAGTAGTGCACCGTGTACAGAGCAAACGTGACGGCGTAAAGACTCCCAGCAACCGAGGAGGCGAACCACTCCATCCACCCTGCCACGAAACTGGTACCACGGCCGAACCCGATCCTCGCAAAATTGTAAGCACCGCCCGCCCTTGGAATCGCCGAACTCAACTCGGCGTAGGACATGGCAGTGAACAGGGCGATGACCGCATTGAAGGCAAAAGTGAGAATAACACCACCTGGACCAGCCACTCTCACCGCGTTACCCACCCCGAGAAAGACCCCCGCACCGATCATCATCCCCACACCCATCATGGTAATATGAAGAAGGGAGAGGTTACGGGAAAGCTCTGTGGTTATTTGGGGAGAAGGGGCCTCAGAACCTGCCTCACCGTCTGTCGCCACCGTTAATATCCTTTTGAATCTGCCTCAAAGAGCCCGGCGAGTGAGCATGTATACGTTCAATAATACGCCGACTCCAAAATGTAAGAAAAATCACCAGACCCAAGCTGATGCCGGCAAGGGCCACACCAAATACTGTTTCCAAAACCATCGCGACTCCTGGAAATTCGCCGGGGCCCTGATCCTCCATTTCCCTTGGCGCCATCCCTTGGGAAAAAGAAGGGCTCCTTAAAGTGTAACCGTTCACAGGTTCAGGCCTGCCCTGGCGCGACTTAATGTGCATTCCCGGCACGATCGCGCTGAATGCTACGCTATAAGTTTCTACACAATGGGACAGGAAGCCAGGTCTGGGCCAGGGGTTCAAGGTTCAGGGTTAAGGACAAAGAAGGCATTTAAGACCCGGAGTCCTCGTCAAAAATGCGCATTTTTCCAAGTAATTGCCAATTTGGCTCCAAATCTTGGATTAGGCCTGCCGGTGCTGACGCTTTTCTCGTGAATACGTACCCCAAATGCAGTCCGGGGATGAGAATGGAACCTTGAACCCCTTGAACCTTTGAACCCGTGAACGCCTACAAAGTATTGTTTCGGGGTGGCCCGAAGGCCTTCCCATTGGAGGGAGGGGATCATATCATTGTGAATGCTATTGTCAAGTTTAGGACGTGGCGTGTTCACTGGAAACATCCATGCAAGAATCCGGGCTAAATCATTACCATCATTGCGGATAGTGCGATAATGATGTCCCGCACCTCTTTTTCCTCCAAGTAGACGGCGCCATTGAAAAATTCAAGCCAAAAGGGGAAAATGACATGAATGAATCATTGACGGCAGCTCAATAGTATGGACAATAATAAGTCATGATGATATAGGATCTGCCTTGGCGGTTCCAGCCAACCCAAAATGTTATAGGGAACCGCTTCTTGGAAAAAATGACGGAAAATATTGAACATGGCTATGACGGAAAGCTCCTGAAAGAATATATCGACGGGTTTTCAGAGGCCAGGGTCCTTGTAATTGGGGATATCATAATGGACGAATATGTCTGGGGCGAGGTCGCCCGTATTTCTCCCGAGGCCCCGGTGCCGGTAGTAGAGGTCAAGAGGGAGACAAAAATGCTTGGTGGGGCAGCAAATGTGATCCGCAACATCGCGAGCCTCGGGGCGACACCCATTCTTTGCGGGGTGATCGGGAATGACAGAACCGGGCGCGAAACCCTCGACGAGATGGCCCGGATGAATCTGACATCAGATGGCATCATAACTGAAGAAAGCAGGCCCACAAGTATCAAGACCAGAGTCGTGGCCCAGGACCAGCAGGTGGTCCGCTTTGATCGGGAAAGCCGGGCAGATATCAGATCCGAGAGCATACAAAAACTCCTTGGGTTTATGAAAAAAACCCTGAATAGCATTGATGCAATTGTGGTCTCTGATTATGGCAAGGGCGTTGTTTCCGCCCCGTTGATGAAGGCCCTGAGGCAGTTGGTCCAGGATGACTCCGTTGTTATCGCCGTTGACCCAAAGACGGGCAATTTCGAATATTATTACGGTGTGGATGTCATTACGCCCAACCACCACGAGGCTGCCACATTTTGCCGTTTTGAAATCTCAGACCAAAAAACCCTGGTTCAGGCAGGTAACCACATGCTCAAGGAACTCGACTGTCGCTCAGTTCTTATCACCCAAGGTAAAGAGGGAATGACACTCTTTGAAAAGGGTGGAGATATAACCCATATCCCCACCCTTGCCAAGAAAGTCTACGATGTGACCGGGGCCGGTGATACGGTCATTGGCACATTTTCTCTGGGCCTGGCCTCTGGCCTTGACTTGAGGTCTGCAGCCATCATTTCCAATTTTGCTGCCGGGATCGTTGTTGGTGAGGTGGGGACCTCTGCCGTCAGTGCGGAAGACTTGAAAAGGGAAATCGGAGATTAAAAAACATACTAAGAATATTTTTTTCTGATGGCCAGGGACCTTGCCACGTGGATTTGAAGGGTCCTTGGTCACCGGTCAACAACCATCAATCATAAATTATAAACCCCATGAGTCTTCCTCGGGAACCGGAGCCGGTAAAGATCATATCGAGCCTCTTTTCACCTGAAAGGGAGTGCATTGAAAGGGTGATTGCTCAGCTTTCAGGGATATATGGACCCGTAGACTGGGTGAGTCCTGAACTGTTTTTTGACAGAACACGGTATTATGCCAGAGAAATGGGCTGGCCCCTTTATCGGCGATTCATTTCCTTTGAAAAACTGGCCTACCCTGATCGGCTTGTGGAGATAAAGGTCAAGACCAATGAGATTGAGGGCAAATACCTGCGCGAAGGAAACCGGAGGGTGAACATCGACCCCGGCTATATCTCTGCTGAAAGATTGGTCCTGGCTACCGGAAAAAATTATATCCACCGGATCTATTTGTCAAAGGGGATATATGCGGACCTCACCCTGGTTTTCAAAAAAGAGAGTTTCAGGCCGGTTGCATGGACCTATCCTGATTATGCGGAGTTGGAGGTCATCGGATACCTAAATGGGGTCAGAAAAAAATATATGGGACAGCTAAAGGAGATTAGGCGCATTGTTTAGAAGCATGACGGCCTATGGCAGGGCCGAATATCAACTAGATGACACCCTGTTTGTCGCAGAAATCAAATCGCTCAACAATCGTTACAGGGATATCATCCTGAGAATCCCCAAAACCTACCAGCCGTTTGAAAAGGATCTGCGCGCTATCGTCTCATCAAAGATCAGGCGGGGGCGGGTAGAGGTCTCAATCCAAATAGAGGGCAGTGGCTCTGGGGAGCTTTATGACCTCGAACTAAATGTCCCCCTGGTAACTTCCTATCTAAAAATCTTCAATCAACTGGCAGAGCAGTTTGGCCTTGATCAAGAGGTCCGAACAGAGTCTCTCTTCCAAATGAAGGATGTAATCCTTGCCAAACCTGAAGAGGTGGCGTTGGAAAAAGTGCGCCCCGGATTACAGGAAGTCATGAAAAAGGCCCTTGACTCTCTTGAATTGATGAGGGTCAAGGAAGGGCAGGCAATAGAGGCCGATTTTGAAAAACGGCTCGATCTGCTCGAACAATATCTCACTGAAGTGGAAGAACGGGCCCCTGACCTGGTTGAAGAGTATCGAAATAGACTGAAAAACAAAATGAATCGTTTGTTGAATGATGTTTCTGTGGATGAAAGCCGGCTAGCACAGGAAATAGTGGTCTTTGCAGAGAGATCGGACATCACAGAGGAAATTGTACGCACGAGAAGCCATCTGAATCAGTTTCGTGACTATTTTTTTGTTGATGACCCCATTGGAAGAAGACTGGATTTCCTCATCCAGGAGATAAACAGAGAAGTAAATACCCTGAGTGTAAAGGCCTCTGATTCCTTGATCTCCAAGATTGTAGTGGAAATGAAGGCAGAACTTGAAAGACTGAGGGAACAGGTCCAGAACCTGGAATGAAAGGAGATTTGTCCATGAGTCCCAAGCTTGTCAGTATTGGTTTTGGAAATTCTGTGGTTTCCAGACGCGTCATTGCCATTATCTCTCCAAATGCCGCCCCCATCAGGCGACTCCGCGATGAGGCCAGGGAGGAAAAACGGCTGATAGATGCCACCCAGGGAAGGCGCACCAGATCTGTACTTATCACCGATAGCAATCATGTAATCCTCTCGGCCATTCAATCTGAAACCATTGCTCAGCGGTTCAGTCCGGAAGGCACCCTAAGCCCCGAAGATTTGGAGGAGTGAACATGGCAGGTCTACTCTTCGTCTTCTCTGCACCCTCTGGCACGGGCAAATCCACAATCGTACGCGCCCTCAAAAAGAGGGTGGGTGGCTTTGGCTATTCTATCTCGTATACCACCCGCGAGGCCAGAGGCAATGAGAAGGATGGTGTCGATTATCATTTTATTGACCGAGTCACGTTCGATGAGATGGTAAAGACCGATGCCCTTGTAGAGTGGGCCAAGGTCTACAGTGATCTTTACGGGACATCATTTTCGAGCATAAAGGAGCAAACCGCATTGGGATGCGACGTCCTGCTGGATGTGGACGCCCAAGGGGCAAAAAGTTTAAAGAAGCGTTTTGAAGACAGCGTGTTAATCTATGTACTGCCCCCCTCTTTGGAGATCCTTCACAAAAGGCTTATAGTACGGGGCGCAGATACAGAGAGCGTGATAAGGAATAGAATGAAAGAGGCGCCTCATTTGATGGAGGACTGCCTCTGGTACGATTATATCATCCTCAATGATGATCTGGAAGAGGCCATCGAAGAGGCCAAAGCCATTGTAATATCCGAACGATGCAGGACAAAAAGGAGACTGCCGAGCGTTAAGAGGCTTTTTGGCACCGGATGATTCCCCGCTTTTGGCACTTTGAAATTTCCCTTCACCCCGTTTTATTGATCTGTGTTTGATTCACCGAAAGACTTCAAAGGCCCATTTGTCATGAAATCTCCCCGCCAAATTCAAATTCCAAAAACCACCCCTTATCTTATCCCCGGCGTTCATGCGGTTCGGGCGGCTATGATGGAGAGACAGATAAGGATCGAGGAACTCTGGATAGCCGAAGGGAAAACTTCCAGGAAAGCAGCGGATCTTGTTAAGATCGCGAGAGAAAGAGATATTGCCGTTCATATTAAGAGACCTTCTGAACTATCAAGCCTCTTCCCGGACATTGCCCACCAGGGGATTGCCGCAATTGCAGGAAAATTCGCCTACACAAATCTCAATAAGATTGCTGAGATGTCACAGGGGCAAAACCAGGCGATCCTGATTGCCGCCGACCACATCACGGATGAAGGAAATCTGGGTGCCTTGATCAGGACATCCGCATTTTTCGGGGCCAACGGTCTGATCATCCCCAAAGACCGTTCAGCTGGGGTCACCCCCAAGGTACTGAAACGCTCTTCAGGGGCCGGTATATTTTTCCCGGTTACCAGGGTCGTAAATATGGGAAGGGCCCTTGATCTCCTTGACCGAAAGGGGTTCTGGATTATAGGAACCGCCAGTGAGGCCACCGAGACAATTTATGAATTTGACTGGAACAGGGACCTGGTCCTGGTCCTGGGAAATGAAGAGAGGGGTCTGAGCCGTTCCGTGCGCAACCGGTGCCACCAAGAGGTCAGCATTCCTTCCTTGGGGAATATGGCATCCCTCAATGTCGCAGTCGCTGGAGGGGTATGCCTGTCAGAGATCGTTCGACAGAGAAACCGGGTGAAGGGATAATGGTAGTTCAAAAAAGTATGAGCCGGAGACGTTCCTTCACAACAAGCCCGGAAAAATAACCGGGGGACCGGAGCACCTCGAAATACGCTCTTCCGGACCATGGGATTAATGCGGAATCGGAAATCCCTTTATGGCCCCGACAGAAAATAGAGCCTCTATCAGGGCACATATGGGAAGCCCCACCACATTGGTATAGGGGCCCGATATACGTTTCACCATAAATGAGCCGATACCCTGAATGGCATAGCTTCCGGCCTTTCCAAAAGGTTCATCCGTTTCGATGTAGGCTTCTATTTCCTGCCTTGTCAACGCCTTGATGGTTACCAGGGTTGTGACCGCCTCATCGTGTACTACCCCATCCAAAGAATTCAGAATACAAAAACCGGTAATCACCCGGTGGTCTCTCCCACTCAGCTGCCAAAGCATTCGCCGTGCATCTTCTCTGTCTGCGGGCTTGCCAAGTATTTCGTCACTTACGACGACCATGGTATCGGCCCCAAGTATCCAGGCCTTACCTACCCTCGAACAGACCTGGGACGCCTTTTTCTCAGCCAGGGTCCGGGATGTCTCTTCGGGTTTACCCCCGACACCTTCCTCGTCCACATGGCTCGCCAGGGATCGGAAGGGCAACCCTGCCTGCGTCAATAACCTCTTTCTCCGGGGAGAGGCTGATGCCAAGATCAAGGGCGATTCTTTACTGATGTAAGGAAAACTCATGGCGTTATGGCAGATTAAATAATATTCGGGCGTTTTCTGAGGTTACCTTGGCCACCTCTTCAAACTCAATATTTCTAAGCCGAGCGATCTCCTGAGCAGTAAAGCTTACAAAAAGAGGCTCGTTCCGCTTTCCTCTCTTGGGCACCGGTGCCAAAAAGGGGGCGTCGGTTTCAATGAGCATGCGTTCAAGAGGGATCTTGGCTGCCACATCCTTTACCTGAGAGGCCTTTTTGTACGTGACTGTACCTGGAATGGAGATATGGTATCCCAGCCTTATGAATAAAAAGGCCAAATCGAGATTTCCTGAAAAACAATGTATTACCCCTTTACCTTCTCCCTTGCCCATGCTGGTTAGACTTGCGAGGACCTCGCTATGTGCCTCCCGATCATGGATAATGACAGGTAGTTCCAAGTCCTTTGCCATCTCAAGCTGACGCAGGAATATCTCCGATTGAATTTCCAGGTCGGAATAGCGCCGGTAAAAATCAAGACCGATCTCCCCCCATGCCACAACCTTTTTCTCCGAGGTCATCTCAACCAGCTTTTCTAAATCCTGAACGTCACACTCGTCTGCGTTGTGGGGGTGGCAGGCAACTGCTGCGTAAACAGAATCATATTTGTCAGCCAGTGCCAGGGCCTCACAGGAACTATCAAGGTCTATTCCTATGGTGATTATGCGGGTAATGCCCCCGTTGGAAGCTCTTGCCAGGACCTCCTCCCGGTCCTCGTCAAAGTCTTGCATATCCAGGTGGGCGTGGCTATCTATCAACATAATATCCCCTCATGAGTATCATTTCCCTCTCTATTTGAATTTCTATTCACGCTTGGCTGCCCGAGACCGGCTACAAGAACAGAGCTAACAACCACTTTGTTCCCCCTTTATTCTGCAATTTCCGGATTGTCCAGTATGATTTCCAAAACAATTATCTTGAATATTTCAAAAAAAGACCTAGAATGCTATAAGAAAATGGACATAAAGTGTTTTCCATAAAAGGCTTGGGGTTGAGCCCAACGTTAAAGATGCGGAAGGCCACTTAGCTTATGGCAACAAATGAAAAATCCCTCAAAAAACAGCTCGATTATCAAAAAAGACTGAATAGTATTACCAACAAAATCCATCTGGCCCGGGACACCAACGACATCTTATTGAACCTCCAGGGTGAAATCCTGGGCCTCTTTGATGCCGATCGGATCACGGTATATGTAGTCGATTCCTCCAAGAAAGAAATCTTCTCAGTAGTAAAGACCGGCACCGAGCTCAATGAAATTCGAGTCCCGATCACTGGTGAAAGCGTTGCTGGGTACTGTTGCTCCCTAGGAAAGCTTGTCAACATATCCGATGTCAGCAATGAAGATGAACTCAATGGCTTCAACCCCAAGCTTGAATTTGACAAAAGCTGGGACCAAAAGACCGGCTACAATACAACCCAGGTCCTTGCCGCACCCGTCATTTATAATAAATATCTCCTCGGCGTCCTGCAGCTGATCAACAAGAAAAATGGGAATCGCTTTACAAAGGCAGATGAATCTTCTGCCATGGATATTGCCAAGGTACTGGGAATTGCATTTTTCAAACACCAGAGGGCTAACCATGAGTCTAAACTCACCAAGTTTGATCTCCTTTTGGCAAACAACATTATCAGCAGCGAGGATCTCAAAGAGGCCATGTCACGGGCACGACGGAGCAAGAAAACTGTTGAATCGATCCTTTTGGCCGATTTTCAAGTCTCCAGGGATTTGATTTTAAAGTCCTTGTCCCAGTTTTACAAGGTGCCATTTATCTCATTTGAAAAAGAAATGCCCATCCCCCATCATCTCCTGGAAGGCCTTAAAATAAGCTACCTTAAGAACAATGGTTTTGTACCTGTCTCCGAATCCGGTGGCAAGGTGGTGGTTGCCATGGAGGACCCCAATTACTTGCTTGCGAGAGATGCCATCAAGCGGCTTATGCCTGGGAGGGAATTCAGGTATTGTGTGGCCCTCAGGGAAGACATCTATGGGATAATCGCCCATTTCTTTGACGTAAAGGTAACTGAGGACTTTACCGGTCTTGGAAGCATTGAGGATATTTTGGGGCAACTTCAACCAGAATATGAGGAGGAAGACGAAGAAATTGGAGGAATGACCGAGGATGACGGCGCCATTGTCCAGCTCGTCAACAAGACCATAATTGATGCCCATAATAGGGGTGCCTCTGATATCCATTTTGAACCTCGCATGGGCAAGACTCCTGCCGTTATAAGGATCAGGATAGACGGGGCCTGTCAGCTTTATCAGACCATCCCCCATACCTATAAACGGGCCGTTGTCTCACGTCTCAAGATCATGTCTGATCTGGATATTTCTGAAAGACGCCTACCCCAAGACGGCAAAATCAGTTTTAAAAAATTCGCGCCTCTGGACATTGAGCTCCGAGTAGCCACCCTCCCCACAGCCGGACAGAACGAAGACGTGGTCATGCGGATTCTGCCCGCCGGAGACCCGATCCTCCTGGACCAGATGGGCATGAGCGAAAGAAACTACAACGCCTTTGTGGATCTGGTCACAAAGCCTTATGGAATGATGCTGGTGGTTGGCCCGACCGGGAGCGGCAAAACGACCACCCTACATTCGGCTATGCACCATATCAACAGACCGGAGACAAAGATTTGGACAGCCGAAGATCCCGTGGAGATTACCCAAGATGGTCTCCGGCAGGTGCAGGTCATGCCCAAGATAGGATACGATTTTGCAGCGGCCATGAGGGCCTTTTTGCGAGCAGACCCCGATGTGATCATGGTGGGTGAAATGCGTGACAAAGAGACCGTTTCAATGGGTATTGAGGCCTCTCTAACCGGGCATCTGGTCCTCAGCACTCTCCACACAAACAGCGCCCCTGAGACGATTACGCGTCTGCTTGACATGGGAATGGACCCCTTTAATTTTGCTGATGCCCTTTTGGGAGTCCTTGCCCAGCGCCTGGCACGAACCCTTTGCGGAGATTGTAAGGAAAAATACCATCCTCCCGAAAAAGAATTTGAATCCCTGGTCAGGACCTATGACGGCAATTTTGACGCCCTGGGCTATAAATACGATGATGATTTTGTTCTCTATCGGGCCAAGGGTTGCAAAAAATGCAACAACCGTGGTTACCGTGGCCGAACCGCCATCCATGAGTTTCTTGTGGGCACGGACGAGATAAAAGGGCTGATCCAGGACAGGGCAAAGATGGTCGACTTGAGGCAGCAAGCGATAGATGACGGTATGACCACCTTGATGCAGGATGGAATCCGAAAGGTTTGTCTCGGAATTACGGATCTCGCACAGGTCAGAAAGGTGTGTATAAGATAGAGACCTGTGACGCCGTAAGTCTTGCGCCCTGCGCCTGTTAGGGATACATCCCCGGGTGAAGAAGCCCTGAAGACTCTTCAAGCCCAAACATTATGTTCATATTTTGAACAGCACTCCCCGCCTGACCTTTCATCAGGTTGTCGATCAGACTCACCACAATCAATCTTCCGGTCCGCTCGTCCACGTTCAGGGAAATGTTGCAGAAATTGCTGCCCCTCACATTGACGCTGACCAAGGGCTCATCGGACCCAAATATTCTGACGAAAAGATCGTCCCTGTAAAAGGCTCGATAGGCATCTTTCACCCTTTCCAGGTCTGATCCCTCTTTCAGCCGGGCGTATATGGTGGTCAAGATACCCCTTGTCAGGGGAACCACGTGAGGGGTAAAGGTGATCTTGATCTCCTGACCGCCAAGAATGCCCAGTTCCCTTTCGATTTCATACACATGCTGATGCCCTGATATCTTATAGGCGTTCATGGATTCGTAGCGGGCCGGATAGTGAAAAGTGGGGTTTGGAGTCTTCCCCGCGCCCGATACCCCGGTCTTGGCATCGCAGATGATCGATTCTGGCTCAATCAGCTTTGAATCGATCGCGGGGGAAAGCCCCAGGATACAACTCACCGCAAAACAGCCTGGGTTGCCCACCAGGTCCGAGTTGGCAATCTCTTTCCGGTGCAATTCCGCCAGACCGTACACCGAACGGGGCAGCAATTCAGGGGACAGATGCGCTTGGGTGCGGCCGATCCTATCCGCGTAGCCCCGGTAGGTTTCCGGGTCGTTGAAACGGAAATCACCGCTAAAGTCGATGATCTTGACCCCTTTCTCAAACCAGGAGGATGCCTCCTTTTGCCCAACTCCATCAGGGGTGGCAAAGAAGACCGCATCAAAATCCTCGGGGCAGTCGGGATTATCGGGTGCCATAAGGGGCAAATCGCAAAAACCCTTCAGATGCGGGTATAAATCGCTTATCGACTTGCCCACGTCCTGTGTGTCGATGAGGGCCCTGATCTCCGCATCGGGGTGCCTATAAAAGAGCTCAATCGACCCGCACCCGCCATATCCCCCGGCCCCGATAATGCCTATCTTTATCTTATCCATGCGACAAACCTCGCCGATTACACATTAAACCTAAAATTAATGATATCCCCGTCCTTCACCTCGTATTCCTTCCCCTCCAACCGAACCAGCCCGGCCTTTTTGGCCGCCTGAAAAGATCCTTGAGTCTTCAGGTCTTCGAATGACAAAACCTCTGCCCTGATAAAGCCCTGCTTCATATCCGAGTGTACCGCCCCTGCGGCCTCCAAGGCCGGCGTGGCCGCATCGATGGACCATGCCCTGACCTCGTCAGAGATGACAGTAAAAAAAGAGATGCGGTCAAGTATCTGATAGGAGTTCCTGATTACCCGGTCGAGGGCAGATTCTTGAATATGGTAAGCCTCTTGGAATTCCTCTGCCTCTTCGGGTGACAGGGAAGCGATCTCCATTTCAAGCCTGCCCCGGACCAGCATTGGATTGATGCCCTGTGGTCTGTGATCCCACTCCGGCAGCGCCTCATCCTCATCTTCATTATTGACGATGATAAGAATCGGTTTTGCCGAGAGGAATGTAAAACCCTTGAGAAGGGGGTCAGACGCCAGATCTGGCCGGTTGCGGAGCGGGTCACCCGTTTCCAACCATTCGCAGCAGGATTTAAGCAAGGGATATTCCCTTTCCCCCTCCTTTTTGCCCCGCTTCCGGTCCAATTCTATTCTTTCAATCCTTTTTTCCGCTACTGTAAGATCGCTCAAAATCATCTCTTCTTCGAGCCTGACAAAGTCCGGCTCCGGGGAGGGGGGCGACCCGGCAGGCCCTTCAAAATTCCGAACCACCTCCATGAGGGCATCGCATATCCGAACCTGGTTCAGAACGCCGCCTTCGGACCTTGATGGAGAGGAAGCAGGTATTTGAGATGGAAGCAGATACTCGATTTTTGCGTAGGTCGTCTTTTTCGGCTGGTATATTTCAGCCAAGAAATCCACGCGCTCATCGAGAACCGTGACAGTTGCAACGCGTGGGCCACCCCGGGACGAACCAGAATCCTCCTTTTGCCCCCTTGCTCCCAGGAGTGCTCCAAATACCGTTGATTTACCCGACTGTGGAAGTCCTATGATGCCCAGTTTCATGGTTTAAACGCGGCCTTGTCTCTGTCCTTATAACCCCGCCTTTCCCCTCTTCAGCAGGATATAGATCGCCCCGGTCCCTCCATCGTATGGCATGGCAGTTGAAAACGCCAGCACGATTTTCCTAATGGGGCCCCGTCTCAACCAGGTGGGGAGTCTCTCCTTCAATACCGGGATATGGTTTTCGGAATTCAGACCCCGTCCGTGAACCACAAGGACACATCTCAAGCCGAGCCCATAGCTTTTTCGGAGAAACCCCTGGATCCTGGTCTCCGCTTCCTGTTTTGTGAGCCCGTGGAGATCAATGTGATCCTGCACCGGGAATTGGCCTTTTTTCAACTTCCCCATCAGCCTTCGGTCAAACCCATGGACAGATCCTTGAATATATTCGTCGCTAAACGTGATGTCCAGGTCAACAGCCCCGCTGACAAGATCAGAAAGGTGGGCCATGGCTTCCAGTTCATCATCGGGGGCCGGATGGGAAGGCCAGATATTGATGTCGGGATTTAGTGCGGTCTTCTTTTTGGGACCCTTAAGCGGCTCCACACCCGACATGGCCTCAAGGAAATATTGCGTGTCATCAGGCTCCTTCTTTGGCTTGGGGGGATCCTCTTTCTTCTTTCCCTTGGAATCCGCCTCCTGTTTTTCCTTTAAGGACATCAGGGAGTCGAAGGCAGGATTAAATAGTTGAGGCTCCATCGTTTTCCCCTTTTGCCGGGATGTGGGTTTCTTTCTTTTTTTCCTGCGGGGCATCCCTCAAGGCCTTGTGTTTGGGTCTAAAAGAGACCAGTGGAAATTAAACTTGCAATCAAAATCCGACTCCTATTATAAACATACTTTATTGATAGGTAAATTGTTAAATCCTGGATTTGAAAAAATAGAGATGGGTGGTTTTCCAAGGATAACCCGTGGCCAGAATCGATGATTATAAGAATGCAGTTGAACTGGGAAAACAAGAACTGAGTGGCCAGAATCCCACGCAAATAGCCGAAACGAGCGGGGCTGTTCTTGAAACCGACCCCAAGGGCAATCCCTTTTTAACCCTCGATTTTTTGGGAAAGAAGGTGGGGATGACCTGGCCCGACTGTTTATTCTTTCTTGTAGGATCTGACGAGGAAGTGCCCCTTCAGGAACAGGTCCTGATCCTCCACTACCTCAACAGCCCGGCAGAATCAAGGGTCCTCGGTGAATGGATCGCCTATCAGGAAGTACCCGATGGCAAATTTTATCTGGACGCCTTTTATAAAAGGGCCAAAAACCCCATGGTCCAGGCCTTTGGGGAAAAGCCCGAACTACTCTTGAAACTGGCCACAGAGGTTTACAATGCAAGGCCATCGGATCAAGGTGATGTTTCGGTGGTGGTGCAGGCGTTCCCCAAGGTACCGGTCGCCCTGATAATTTGGAGAGGAGACGATGAATTCCCCCCCGAGGGGAATATCCTCTTTGATCGATCCATCTCCGGACTCCTCTCTGCCGAAGATATGGCCTGGTTGGCCGGCATGATCATCTATCCATTGATGGGAATGGCGAGAAATTCTGAGAGCTTTCCCTTGAAGTCTGTAGATGCGAGGTGATGTGATGGCTTCTGATAAGCCCTTGGTCGGCGTCATAATGGGAAGTACCTCCGACAGGGAGGTGATGCGGGGGTGCATTGATTTGCTCCAGGAATTGGATATCCCCCATGAAGTAAGAGTACTTTCGGCCCACAGGACCCCGGATTTAACGAGGGAATACGCGATATCTGCTGAGGATCGGGGTATCGAGGTCATCATTGCCGGGGCAGGCTGGGCCGCCCACCTGGCCGGGGCCATAGCCGGAAATACCACACTCCCTGTTATCGGGGTCCCCATTGATTCCTCCCCCCTCAACGGCATGGACGCCCTTTTGGCCACCGTCCAGATGCCGCCCGGCATACCCGTTGCCACTGTGGCCGTGGGGAGCGGGGGGGCAAAGAATGCTGCTATCCTTGCCGCGCAAATCCTGGCACTCAAATATTCCCCTATTGCCGAAAACCTGAAAAGCTATCGTAAAGGAATAACACAAAAGGCCGCTCAGAAAACTGACCTTTGAACGAACCAGGCAAAAGAGCCGAGGCCCCTGTCAACCGGGCAGATCTTCCCGGAAGAATGGATGAGGCAATCGGCAGGGCCAAGAGAGTTCTCCTGTCCGGGGGACTAGTGGCATATCCGACCGAGTCCTTTTATGGCCTTGCCGCGGATGCCACCAATGAGCAGGCCATCCAACGACTATTCACCGCAAAAGAAAGAAAACCCGACCGACCTGTCCTGATCCTGATCCCCACAGTAGAATCCCTTTCCCAGTACGTGCCCCAAATCCCCCCCGTTGCCTACCGGCTCATGGAGGCCTTCTGGCCAGGCGGCCTGACCCTTGTATTTGAGGCCAGGCCGGAGATCTCCCCTCTCCTGACCGCCGGAACCGGCAAAATCGGTATCCGCCTCTCCAGCCACCCCGTGGCAACGGGCCTGGCCCAATCCATCGGCAAACCCATCACGGGAACCAGCGCCAACATATCAGGAAGACCCGCTTGCCGCACCGCAACAGAGGTTTTGCATTCATTTCAACAAAGGGTGGATTTGATCGTGGACGGGGGTAAAACTCCTGGAAAGATCGGATCAACCGTTCTTGATGTTACAGTCGATCCACCAAAGCTGATCAGAGGAGGATTGGTTGGAAAAACCGTGATAGCTAAGATCGTAACCCTCTCTCCGATGTCTGATGGATAGTTATCCCCACGACAAGTTGGCAATTTGCACAGTGGTTCATGCTGGATTGGGTTCCCAATTCTTCCCTTTTCAGGACTTCAGGATGTTTCTCATGGACACCGGCGAGGTGCTTGCGGGCAACACAGGCAGTGAGGATCGACTCTCTATGCCCTGATCGGAGATACGGTCAACCTAGCCTCAAGTATTCAGGGTCTTGCATTTTGGCGGCCATCGAATTGAGATGACTAGCATATGTAATCTTGTTTCGGGCCTTTTGGACTATTGGTTGCACACACAAGGACTTCGGATATACGCTAACCCAAATAGGGCATCATTTGGATTTGCGTTATTCGACAATCAAGCAAAGTGGTAGACAGGGATAGCTGATATTTCAAGACCTGCTCCATCTTCCTCAATCTTTATCCCACATGCTTGATTGCAGGTATGTCATAAGATTGATATCGCTGTTGGTAATCTTGAGCTTTCGGCGGATATGTTCCCGGTGACGGTTAATTGTAGCTACTGATACACCTCGAATCTGAGCGATTTCTTTGGTCTGCAATCCACTTCGAATCATATTGCAGATGTTGACTTCTGTCGGGGTCAGCGAAAGATAATTCCTCGACAAATCGCTTACGAACGGTGACACGATCTCCTCCAGGTTGGTCCTTAACATATCTATGTAGTTCCTCTGGGTTTGGGGCAAATCCAAAGCCAGGGCATGCAAAATCGGCATCAGAATCTTATCCACGTTCGTCTGAACATTCATATATATACCTTGTTTTTCTTCCTCGAACCTTCCCAAAACAACCCGAAGAGCCGCATTCGCCTCCTGCAACGCCTTTCGTTCCAGGGTCAACTGCTTGTTAGTCTCCTGCAATTCCAGTTCGGCAGAAATCCGCATCGCCGTACTGCCGATTCGTTCAGCCAATTCATCCAGTAAAGCGCGTTCCTCATTGAGAAACGGCCCCTCATCCGCCGGTGGACGTTCTTCAAGATAGAAGATGGAGACTTCACCCACCGGTTCATTATACACAAGAATTCGTGACGACTGTCTCCATTTTGTGACTTTGAACCCTTTGCTTTTGTATGTTTCGCCTTTGAACACAATCCTGGCGCACGTGATCTCCGGATGCTGCCATGAAAAAGGCAAGAAGTTCACAAGATCTCGCAACAAATCTTCAATGGAATCAGGGTGACGTTCAGCCAGTCGCGCTATCCCATATAGGCAGTTCAATTCCTTTATCCGTTCGCGAAGGGCACTCAAAAGTTTTGAAGGTTCGATTTCATTATTAAAGGGGATTCGCCAGAGACGAAAAAGGTCCCTGTTTAAGGCTTGAAAATCCTCACTTGGGGTCCGCGGCAATGGGAACTCTCGTTCTGGCATGGAGATTTTCCTCTTAACCTATTTTGAATAGGTATTATATGGGCAACAAATGGGTACTAACAGGACCTATATATTATGGGCATTATGACGGCATTTTTAGTGTATTTACACAATACACCCTGCCGTATACGCTATATCCTGTCAACAAAAAAATGCTCAACCTAAGGAGGTTCCCATGACGCATTTTAAACTTACCTCAATTTTGGAAGGACGCAGGAGTCAGCCTCATCAGCTCATTGAAGTGCTTCAGGACGTACAGGAACACTGCGGATATATCCCTGAAGAGGCTATGAGGACCATATCGAAAGAGCTGGGTGTCCCGCTTACTGAAGTATACAGTGTTGCTTCTTTCTACAAGGCCTTTTCTCTAAAACCTCGCGGCAAGAACGTGATCACCGTTTGTACGGGCACAGCATGTCATGTGCGTGGCGCAAAAATGGTTCTCAACCAGGCTATCGGACAACTCAACGTTGCGCCCGGTGAAATGACGGAGGATGGGCTTTTCAGTGTTGAACATGTGAACTGCCTTGGCGCTTGTGCACTTGGGCCGGTGGTTACTGAAAACGGATCATGCCATCATCATATGAATCCCGGTAAGCTGCGCAAACTAATAGGGACACTTGGTAGTCGCCCAACGGAGGAAGGTTCGTATGAGAAAAATCAATACCATCAGTGATTTGGAAGCCCTTCGGGAGGAGCTCCAGAATTTCCGAAAAAACTTCGATACAACCCTTGTCTTGTGCGGGGGGACCGGGTGTCAAGCATCACGTTCCCGCGAACTCATTAATAGAGTCAAAGGCGAAGTGACTAAGCAGGGATTGGAAAAGAAAGTCCTCGTGCGCGCCACGGGATGTCACGGTTTTTGCGAGCAAGGCCCGATCGTTGTCGTAGAACCGGGCAACATATTCTATTGCCACGTCATGCCCGATGACGCCCAGGAGATCATTGCCGAAACCGTCTGTAATGGTGAAGTAATTGAACGGTTGCTTTACACGGACCCGGTTACCGGCAAGACCATCCAGACCGAGTCGGAGATTCCCTTCTACCGTTCACAGGATCGCCAGTTATTGGCCCAGAATCGACAGGTTGATCCATGTTCTATCGAAGACTATATCGCTATCGGCGGGTATTCGGCGATCTCAAAGACCCTTGCGGGAATGGCCCCGGAGGCGATCATCGAAGAGGTCAAGACCGCCGGTTTGCGGGGTCGGGGCGGGGGCGGCTTTCCCACGGGCCGCAAGTGGGCTGAATGCCTGGAAGCACCGGGTGACGAAAAATATGTCATCTGCAACGCGGACGAGGGTGACCCTGGCGCGTACATGGACCGCAGTGTCCTGGAAGGGAACCCTCACCTGGTTCTAGAGGGTATGATGATCGGCGCGTGGGCCGTTGCTGCCCAACAGGGGTATGTCTACGTCCGTAACGAATATCCTCTGGCGGTGGAGCATATTCGTGTGGCCGTTCAGCAGGCGAGGGAATTAGGGCTCCTGGGCGAGAACATACTAGGGACATCATTTTCCTTTGACGTTGAAATCGCCCGGGGCGGAGGCGCATTTGTCTGCGGTGAATCAACAGCGCTTATGGCTTCTCTGGAAGGCAAAGTCGGTGAACCCCGGCCAAAGGACATCCACACCGTGGTTGACGGTCTCTGGCACAAACCAACCGTACTCAATAATGTTGAAACATGGGCCAATATTCCTTCTATTGTCCTGAACGGTTCAAAGTGGTTTGCTTCTAAGGGCTCAAAAAACAGCAAAGGAACCAAGATCCTTGCGCTCACCGGTCGCATAAAAAACACGGGGCTTGTGGAGGTACCGATGGGGACGTCTCTCCAGACCGTTATATTTGATGTCGGCGGAGGTCCAACAGGCAAGTCTATTAGAGCGGTTCAGACCGGCGGTCCCTCCGGAGGATGCCTTCCCATTGACAAATTCTACCTTCCTCTGGAGTTCGATGCACTTGCCGAGGCGGGATCGATGATAGGTTCCGGCGGCATTGTGGTGATGGATGAAGAAACCTGTATGGTAGATGTGGCAAAGTACTTTCTTGCATTTCTGCAGGACGAGTCGTGCGGAAAATGCGTCCCCTGCCGACTGGGGATCGACCGCATGCTGGAGATCATAACAGATATAACAGAAGGCCTTGGCACTCCTGAACAAATAGACCTTCTGGAAGACCTTGCCAACACGGTGAGCGAAACGGCTTTGTGCGCATTGGGCAAGACAGCAGCCAATCCCGTTCTCTCAACGTTGCGATATTTTCCGGATGAATACGATGCACACATTAGCCAAAAAAAGTGCCCGGCCGGTGTGTGCCAGGCCTTGGTTACATACTCGATAGATCCTGAGATATGCACGGGTTGTGGTATATGCAAGCGGGAATGCCCTCACGAGGCAATCAGTGGAAAGAAGAAACAGCCGCATAAAATCGATCCACAGTTATGCCAGAAGTGCGGGATCTGCAAGAGTGAATGCAATTTTGAGGCAATTCAAGTTAAATAGCGAGGTGTAATATGATTCAGCGTGTAGCTATAAAAATTGACGGCATGATTATTCGCGCGCCGAAAGGGACAAGTGTGCTTGATGCCGCTCTCGACTACGGTATTTGCATCCCCCATCTCTGTCGTGTTCCATATCTTTCGGATATTGGTGCCTGTCGCCTCTGCATCGTAGAGCATGTTGTGAATGGGCGGTCAAAAATCACTACTTCCTGCACTCTGCTCGTGAAGGAAGACATGGTCATTTTGAGCAATACGGAAGAAGTCAGAAAACTGCGTCGCAACATCGCAGAGCTAATCGTTGCAGAGGCCCCTAACTCCCGCGCCATTCAGGACGTTGCCCTGCGCTGCGGCGTAAAGGAGGTCCGCTATCCCTTTCGGAACAGTGACTGTATTTTGTGCGGGCGTTGTGTCAGCGTTTGCACGGGGCGATTTGGGGTCAAGGCAATCGGCTTTGTCGGACGCGGCAACGAACGGCGCGTGGAAACGCCGTTTAATATGCGTTCTGAACTCTGCAGGGACTGTGGAGCGTGTATCGACGTCTGTCCCATGGCCGTAGTCCCCTGTGGGGGACCCATGAAGACTGGAGAAGAACGACTGTGCGGGAACTGTGAACCAAAAATGGCATTCGCAGAACAGACACCCGGTTTCTGTGTGTGGTGTGACTTGGGTGAGGGTTTTCAATGCGAACGCTATGCTATGGGTCTTCGGAAATGATCATGGCTTGAAAGCCAGTTTGGGTTAGCCCCTCAAATATCAGGTAGTATCGTTTTATTACTTCACTATATACTGGCATTCCATATTACAAAGCGGAGGGAAAAAGGTGGTTCAAATCGGGAGGGAAATAGAAATCTCTGTGGCAGTACAATGCGATGGACTCTATTACTTGTGCAGAAATATTTCCCAGGCAATTGAAGCGCCTGAATCAACAACAGAATGTACCTACGTTCATCCGTCAATCCAAACTGGTCGAGCCTCTGTCTTATATAATGGAGAGGAAAATCCGTGCGGATGTAGATGGGATGAAATCAGAACGTCAACGGATGATGGACAAAGCAAATGAATTACAAGAGGAATTGAATTTTCTTGCTGGCCGGCCGCTTAACCCTAATCCCCCAACCCTTTCAAGGTAATAACATCATAAAATTACAGAGTTAACGCCATATCGCAAAGGCGATAGACCCACTACAAATGTGGATGCTTTGAAACGTTTTATGCAGCAGGTATATTGAGAATTTTACATGTTGTAAAAAATCCTGACTCTCCTATATAATGCTCCAAGCGAGATCCATCGTCTTTTTACCAGGTAATAATCACTGCTTTCAGCTAGTTAAGCCGTTCATTCAAATCAATTCTCTTTCTGGAATAGGGCTTGCAGAGAAAAAATCCAGTCCTTAACCTAATAAACAGGAGGGAAATCAAGAATGACCAGACCATTCATAATGATAGTGGATGATGAAGCGCCTTTTGTAGAGACCATGACCAAACGTCTTCAAAAAAGGAATCTTACGGTAATAACGGCGTTTAGCGGAAAGGAGGCCCTCCAGAAACTGGCCGAGAATCAAAATCTTGACGTGGTAATTCTGGATGTGAAAATGCCGGGCCTGGATGGCATTGAGACGCTTAGGGAAATGAAAAAGACCCAACCCTTGGCAGAGGTCATTATGCTCACCGGTCATGCAACCGTGGAAACGGCCATCGAAGGGATGAAACTGGGAGCCTATGACTACCTGATGAAACCATGCGATATTGATCAACTCATGTCCAAAGTGGAAGAGGCCACCGAGAAAAAGCGTGAGCATGAGGAAAAGATCAGAGAGGCCAAGGTAAAAGAGGTCATGTCTATGCATGGTCTTGAGTAGAATCCCCTGAATCCCCTGGAGAACCCGCCTGTCTAAGGGCAGGAGGAATGTTGCCAATAGCTCCGGCTATTTCCGATAGTCCTCCGACCCCAGGCCAAGGTAACCCAAACATGTGGAACAAGGTCAACCTCCGTCTGCGCATATACATAATATTGATTACACTATTGCTTATCACTCTAGTGGGTGGTCTGGTCATGGTGTGGTATACGTATCAGATGCAAGGTATATTGACCCGGATCGTCGAGAAGAATGTGGCCGCCTTTCAGGCCTCAGCAGCATTGGAAGAAGCCCTAGTGAACCAGAAGGGATTTGTTTCCTACTATTATTTGGATGGTGACCCAGACTGGCTGAGGCAGCTCGGCGAGTATCGCCAGATCTTTAAGGAGCGGCTCAAGAAGGTACATTCTCTGATAGAGACCAAGGAGGAGGAAGAGGCTGTAAATCTTATAGAATCTAATTACAATGACTATATCATTATCAAAGATCAAGTCATTGAGCATTATAAATCAGGGGAGCGTGACGCCGGAGCGAGGCTCCACAGGGAAGTGCGCGACCGCTTCTTCAAGATACTGGAGCGCTGCGAGACATATAAGAGACTCCACAGTGAATTGATCACTGGAGCGAGAGAAGAAAGCCAAACACAGGCCAGAAGGCTAAGAGTAATTGCAATTACAGCGATTTTTGCCGTCTTTACCTTGGGGGTTCTTCTGGTCTTCGTTCTGATACATCATATCCTGGGGCCATTGAGGAAACTGGCGGTAGAGGCAGATCGCGACGGTGCCACCGGCCAATCAGGGGATGAGGTGAAGGCGCTCAGTCGAAGTGTCCGCGGTTTGATCGAAGATGTGGATCACACCCAGGTTGAACTGGAAAGGAGTCGCGAGTCCCTTCTCCAGGCCGAGAAGATGGTTCTGGTAGGCAGACTGGCCGCCGGAATGGCCCACAGTATTCGTAATCCCCTGACTTCAGTGAAGATGCGCCTGTTTTCTTTGAGCCGGACCCTCGGGCTCTCATATACTCAGGAGGATGACTTTGAAGTTATCTCAGAGGAGATTCGTCATATCGACACCATTGTTCAAAACTTCCTCGAGTTCTCCCGGCCCCCCAAGCTTAAGATGCAGATGGTCAGTCCTTCGGAGGTGGTGGACCTGGCCATTCAGTTATTGCAGCACCGCGTTAGCTCTTACGATGTAGATATTAAAGTTGAGCGAAAGACACGGCTCCCCGAGATCCTGGTCGATCCGGAACAGTTAAAGGAAGTCCTTGTGAACATCGTAGTCAATGGGTGCGAGGCCATGAAAGGGGGCGGATCGATCGTTGTCCGCGAGGATGTGGATTTTGTGGAGCCACTGGGCCGTGTGATCGTGATTGAAGTATCAGACG
>JADHXI010000062.1 GCA_016783065.1 Desulfobacteraceae bacterium
TGCGCCTAATTCGCGCTAATCCACACTGTTTTGGTTTCCAACGACGCCTAGAAGCCTTATTTGGCGCGGGTTAGAGCAAGCGCATCAAGGTTCAAAATCTCTAAGCATCTGGGAATAGCCTGTTTCTGGATGGACACTATTTAGGTCAACCGAGGTAAAACGTGTGATATTATCATTAAAAGGGGCGGATCGAGGGTTGTGCTATGTCATGTTATGCCAGTTGAGATAGAATGCTATTGCTAGACATGGTCCAAACTCTTTTCCGACCATTGCGTGATCAAATCTAAGCAACTACAAATCTCCTTTCGAAACGAAAAAGAACTTGTTCCTTAAAAACGACTCACTCTGCCCGTGAGTTCTTTCAATATCCAGCCATTTCCGTCATCCCCAGCCGCTAGAAACTCAATCCTTACCGATTTGTAATGTTCAGGAAAGGTCCAGGAAAGGACCCTGCACTAGCTTTTCCCCAAAGGGAAGAAGAGAAGCCCTTTGAGTCAGGAGAATACGATCAGCGAAAGGGGGCGATAGCATCGGCGGAAATTGGTCAAGGTGGGCATGGCATATTATCAACAAAGATCAATATCAGAAAGGAGCTAATCATGAAGAAAAAGAAAATAACATTGGCAAAGGGGATAACCATTTCTTTTCTTGCTCTGGTCTTAGGGGCACTAGCCCTCAACAGCTGGGCACGAAACGATCAGAGAGGGAACGATCCGGTACTGGTTACGGTTAATGATGTAAAGATCACGAGAGGTGCGGTTGAGAAAAGAATAGAAGGGATTCTGGGGCCTCAAGCAAAAACGCTCCCTCCAGAAAGAGTGGCTCAAATCAATGACCAGTTGAGTGGGAAAGTCCTGGAAAGTATGATTGCAGAGACATTGCTGGCAAAGGCAATTGAAAAGCAGAATACCACCATAAAGGATGAAGAGATCGAAGGGGTCATAAGACAGTTGCAGGAGTCGTTGCCTCCAGGGGCCAACTTTGAGGAATATCTCAAAAAAATGGGTCTCTCGGAAAAGGATTTGAGACAGACCGTCAGTAAAGATCTACGGATCAAAAAGCTTCTGGAACAACAGACAACTGGCCTAGCGAAGCCCACCACTAAAGAAATAGATGCCTACTATGCAGAAAATGCAGAAAAATTCCAGATGCCGGAAGGCATAGAAATCAGGCATATCCTTATTGCGGTCAAGCCGGATGATGAAAATGCGGCCAGGTCTGAAAAGATGAAAAAGGCCGAGAAGATTCGGCAACAGTTGGTGGATAAAAAGGGTGCGAATTTCGAGGCGATTGCTGCGGAGGTATCTGACTGCCCCAGCAAGAAAAAAGGTGGAGCACTTGGTGTGTTGGTTCGCGGGCAAGCGGTAAAGGCCTTTGAGGATGCAGCCTTCAGCCAGAAGGTTGGTGAGATCGGGCCTGTTGTGGAAACGGATTTCGGCTATCATATCATTGAGGTGCTGGACCACAAGGAAGCCGGGAAGGTTCCGCTCTCCGACGTGAGTGAATTTATCTCAAATCAACTTCTTGCCCAAAAGAAAGAGAAGGCTTTCAGGGAATATATAGATTCCCTCAAAGCCGATGCAGCCATTGTCTTTCAAAGCGAGAAACCCGGTGAAGGGAATCCCGCGTAAAACATACCTCCAACGGGGTCCTTTCGAGATAGAAAGGTGAAATCACAACCAGGTTCCCGGGGAAACGGCCACATCATTTCCCTGGGAACCCTCTAGGAGGCTGTCCGAGAATGGCTATTTTTCCCAATCTCTGCGTCAAACTCAAATTATAATCCTCGAAATACTTTAATGTATTCCTGTGGTTATAATTTCTGCCTTCCTTGATCTTGAAAAAACTATCTCATTCTCGGACAGCCTCCTACAGACCGTTCCCCCCACCTGCCCGTACTTAAACTCCACGACCTCTTCCGCCCGGAAGGAAACCCTGACCCTGAATCTTTCATGGGATAACCCTGCAGAACTGTCTGGCAACGCAAGACCCTTTGCTGAATCAGCCAATCTTTGTTGAAGCCCGGGCCAATATGTGGTTAACTGCACACAATGCCGCACAAAAAGCCGACGGTGAAGACAGGTTCTTATCAATCGAAACCGGCCAGGCAGGGTAGGCCTGGAGTATTGGAGTAATGGAGTACTGGAAAAACCAAAAAAGGCAGTGAGTTTTCTGGAACTGGGTTTGTCTATTACCTCCATAGGTGATCAGGCAGCTGTTTCGGCACTCCATCACTCCTTGCGTTGTTCAAATTGCAGTAGGCTAAACCCCCTCCGGGGATCACCAAAGCCGGGTCCTCTGGCCCCGGAGTTTTAAATGTTCCAGCTTTCGAGATGTTTGGGAAAAGAAAGGAGAGAGCTTTTGTTACCCGCAATAAAACAAAAATTCAACAGGTTGTTTCACCCCGGATCGGTGGCCTTTATTGGCGCCTCTAATAAGCGAGGGAAATGGGGTTTTATCGTATTGGCTAACCTGGTAAACGGAGGTTTTTCAGGAACCATCTATCCTATAAACCCCTCTGAGTCTACGATCCAGGGGTTACGGGCATACCAGACGATCGCAGATGTCCCGGAGGTTCCGGATCTGGCGGTCATCGTTGTACCTCCCCAGGCCGTTCCGTCTGTCATCGGCGAGTGTGTGGCCAAAGGGGTTCAGGCGGGAATTGTAATTACGGCGGGATTCGCCGAAGTGGGGAGTGGGGGAGAGAGTTTACAGAGGGATATGGTGAGGAAGGCTCGCCAGGGAGGCATGATACTGGTGGGGCCCAACTGCAATGGCATCATGAGTCCGCCCGAGAGGCTGCATGTGGCAATGCCCCCGATCTTTTTTCCTCCCGGGCCCATGGCTGTGGTGGCTCAGAGCGGAAATGTGGCCACCACAATCGGTCGGCGGGGAATGAAGAAGGGTTTTGGGATCAGCCGTTTTGTGAGTAGCGGCAATGAGGCCGACCTGCACTGTGAGGACTATTTTGAGTATCTTTCAGAAGATCCGGAAACCAAGGTCATCATCAGTTACATCGAAGGATTTCGAGACGGTCGGCGGTTTTTTGATATTGCCAGCCGGGTGACCCGGAAAAAGCCGGTGATCATGATCAAGGCAGGGGCGACCGGTGTCGGTGCCAGAGCGGCAAAATCACATACCGCGGCCATGGCGGGCTCTGATCTGGCTTTTGAAGGGGCATGCAGACAGGCGGGAGTTGTCCGCGCCAGAAATATGGATGACCTCACAAATATTGCGGCGGGATTTGTGGGCCAACCTCTGCCCTCGGGTAGGCGTGTGGGAATCGTCACTGCGGGTGGTGGTTGGGGCGTCTTGGCTGCAGACGCCTGCGCCGAGGAGGGGCTCGATGTTCCCGCCCTTCAGGACGATACCATCAAAGAACTGGATACGTTTCTTCCGGCGTGGTGGAGTCGCAGTAACCCGGTAGATCTGGTGGCCGGCCTGAAACCTGATCACCTTGAGAGATCCCTGGAATGTCTCCTTCGATGCCCAACGCTTGATGGAATCATCCTGCTTGGAATCATGCCGGCTTTACCTTTCAAACCTCTTGCGCCCTCTACCTCCCCGGAGGTGGTGGAGAGACGGCTCCGGAACTTGTTAAATGCCATACGCGATGTCTTTGAAAAATTCATGGGGCTGGCTCACCATCATCAGAAACCGGTCATTATAGGCTCTGAGCTACCGTTCTCAGTGGAAAACCTGGAGAACCGGATGGCCCTCATGTTGGGGCAAATGGGGTATGCCTGCTATCCCAACCCGGAAGACACTGCGGTTGTCATGGCGGGCCTGGCGAGCTATGCGGAATATCTCCGAATGGAAACGGGCTAGCCCTGACCGCGGCGTGGGAATTCGGGGGGAAGTCGAAAATAAACCAGCGGAAGTTTCCGGCCCGGGTCACGAAAAATATGTCTGGAAAAGCGGGATAGAATCGTCTGATTCTTGGTGATATTTTGAGATAGATGGCGAACATCCATGACAAACTCTTTCAGCTTCTATATAAGGTGGCTTACCGCCTAAGCCTCTGCGTCTGGTATATATTTAAACCATCATCTTATGGGGTTTATATATCTGTCTGGCATGACGGGAAAATTTTGGTTATCAAGAATTCCTACAAGACCGAATATACATTCCCATCAGGCGGGATTAAGCGCGGGGAATCCGAAAAAGATGCGGCGGCAAGGGAGTTACTGGAAGAAGTGAATATTCAAACACGGCCTGACCAATTGCTGTTTGTCGGAAGGTTCAGGGGCAACCATGAATTCAAGAAAGATACGGTGACCTTTTTTGAAATGGTGTGCACTGCTCCACCGAAGATCAAGGTTGACGATCGAGAGGTCGTCACGGCTGAGTTTCTGACCCCCACTGCGGCGTTGGGGCTTGACCTCTCCCCGTTTGTCAGAGCTTATCTAAGGGAAAGAGAGGGACAGCCTCCTTAGGGTGACTGGGGCCGTATGGATTAGGGGTAAGAATGGCCACTCCTTTGTGGTTTGTGACACTCATAAAGAAGACCTTTTCTCAGATTTTCTTTCTAGCGAAATTGACCCATGTGCCGGGGATAGGAAGACTTATTGAACGAGGTCTCTTTGAGGGAGATGACATCATGTATCTTCCAGGGGACAGGGTCGTCCGTGTCAACAGGGATTTAAATGGTATTGGCAGCATGGTGGTGCCCTCTCAAGTTGTGGAGCATTTTATCCAAGAGGCCAATTACCATTGGGTTATGGATTTTTGTATTTGTCGCGATGCCTGCCGTTGTAAGGATTACCCTCTTGGGTTGGGGTGCCTTTTCCTCGGGGAGGCAGTGTTGGGGATTAATCCTCGACTTGGCCGATTGGTCAGCCAAAATGAGGCACTCGAACACGTTGCACGGTGTCGTGAGGCAGGGCTGGTTCATCTGATCGGCCGCAATAAACTTGATTCGGTCTGGCTCAATGTGCGGCCCGGCCAAAAACTTCTCACTATCTGCAACTGTTGCCCTTGCTGTTGTCTCTGGCGCATCCTTCCCGGGACCGCACCGAGGATCAGTTCCAAGATAACGAGAATGCCGGGGGTCACTGTATTCGTAACCGAGAAGTGCCAAGGCTGCGGCACCTGCACACATGCTGTCTGTTTTGTAAATTCCTTGCATCTCGTGGAGGGCCGTGCGGTCATAGGCGGGGATTGCAGAGGATGTGGCCGATGCGTCTCAACGTGCCCTAACGGCGCAATAGAGATGAAGGTGGAGGATCAGAATTTTATCAATCAATCGATCGATCGGATTGGGAAAGTAGTAGATGTCAGGTAGCGGGCCCTAATCCTTCATCTCATTTTGATTTCCTTTTGTGATGATGGCAAGGAGGCCCAGACCAAAACCCACCACCAGCAGGGTGATGGTTCCGATCACACCGATCATTCTGGAATGCCAGGTACACTCGATCCACTCCCAGCCTTCAGGCAGGTGGCGTGCGAAGGTTGCCCAGAAAATGGTGATCACGCTGGCAATGACCGCAACGATTGCCTGCCACCGACGTACCCTTCGGAAGGACAACCCCAAGAGAAAAAGACCTATTAGGCCACCTCCGGCTATGCCCGCAAGCTGCCAACCTGTTTCAAGCGCTGTTTGGACCCGGGTCATTGCCAAACCAGTGAGGGTACCTAAAATGCCCCAAATCACCGTATAAATTCTAAGCATTTTGATGCTTTTTCTGTCGTCGGCACCCTTGTTCACATATTTTTTGTAGAAATCGAGCAATGTAAGGGTAGAGACACAATTGAGGGATGAATCAATGCTGCTCATGGCTGCGGCAAATATGGCCGCAATGAGCAATCCGCGGAGTCCCGGAGGAAAATGGGTCGCGATAAAGAAGGGGAATATTTTGTCGCCCATGAGCTCTCCCTGTAAGTGAGCGGGCAGGGCGCCTGCGTGAACCGAATAATAGGCATAAAGGGCCGTGCCGATAAAAAGGAAGAGTGCGGAGATGGGGATGTAGGCGAGAGCTGCCATCCACACCGAGCGGGAAGCGTCTCTGATGGAGGGTGTTGTCTGGTAGCGCTGTACGTAATTCTGGTCCACCCCAAAGTTCCTGAGGTTCTCCATTATGCCATACAGGATCACTACCCAGACGGTGGGTCTCACAAGGTCAAGGTTCCAGCTTCCAAGCGAGAATTTATGATGTTCTGAGGCAATGGAAAATATCTGCCCCGGACCCTCAGGCATGCCCAGGGAGAGGATGATTATGGAGATAATTGCACCCCCAATGAGGATTATCACCTGGACGACGTCTGTCCAGACCACAGCCTCAATCCCACCGAGTACGGTATAAAATATGACCCCGATGCCCGTAACGATTATGATGGTGGAATAAGACCAGCCGGTAAGGTGGTGCACAACCAGCGACACCAGAAACAATATCATGCCTATACGAGCCAACGAACCAAGCATGAAGCTGATGCTGCCATAGATGCGGGCCCATCCTCCAAAACGCTGTTCCAAATATTCGTATGCGGATACTTTAACCCTTGTCCTGTAGAGTGGTACGAAGTAAAGTGTCGCCACAACTGCAGCGATCGGCAGTGTGAGGGAGAACATGAATACATCCCAATTGAAATTGTATGCCTGACCGGGATAGGCAAGAAAAGTGATGCTGCTGACAAAGGTCCCCAGTATGGAAAGCCCAACAGCCCAACTGGGAAGCCTGCCCTTTGCTACCATAAAGCCTGAGGCGGTGTTGCTCCTCTTGCGAAAATAGGATCCAAAAAGTATGACAGCCAAAAAATAGGAGACCAAAATCAGTTTGTCCGCGAGCAAAAACTCGGTTTCCATGTTAATCCCTCTCTTGGTTCAATCCAAATCGGCGTTTGGAAACTGTTCCTTGACGGGAGCCGGAACAGGGCGCGATCCGAAAATACCGGCTTGGGCGGAATCTAACCCATCCCCCCCTTGGTAGTCAATGGCAAGGCAAAGGATGAAGGGGGTGCCCGGATTTCACTGCCGGGACTGAATCGGGACAAAAACTCATGGTTGGAGTGAACAGCATAAAGCGTCGCGTTGCCTATTTCGTGTCTCCTCACGGTTTTGGCCACGCTGCCAGGGCCTCAGGTGTCATGGCCGCTTTACACCGGATCGATCCCTCAATCCACTTTGAGGTCTTCACCAAAGTCCCTGCCTGGTTTTTCAGGGAATCCCTTTCCGGGCCCTTTGAATACCACTCCCTGGTGACCGATATCGGACTTGTACAAGAGACGCCGCTGCACGCGGACCTGGCAAAGACAGTCCAACAATTGAACCGCTTTCTGCCGTTCAAATCATCTCGCATAAAAGGGCTGGCACGGGAGATAATAAGGTCCAAATGCCAACTTGTTGTCTGCGATATCTCCCCCATGGGGATAGCGGTCGCTGAAGAGGCGGGGTTGCCTTCCCTCTTGGTTGAGAATTTTACCTGGGATTGGGTCTACCGAGAATACATAAGCTCTGACCACCGATTAGGGGACTATATTGCCTATCTGAGAAAGCTGTTTGATGCGGCGGATTATCATATACAAACAGAACCTGTTTGTGGGAAAAGCAGTAAGGCCGACCTGGTTACCCTGCCTGTCAGCCGGGGCGTCAGGTCTTCTCCAGGGGATATTCGGAAGCGATTAGGGGTGTCTCCAACCACCAGGCTCATCATGATTACGATGGGGGGTATACCCGAACGAAATGAGTCCCTGAGAGAACTTACCATTCATGAGGATATATGCTTCGTGATTCCCGGTGGCAGCGATTCAAAGGAAATCCTCGACAATCTGATTTTCTTGCCCCATCACTCGAAATTTTTTCATCCTGACCTGATAAATGCCAGTGACGCGGTAGTGGGCAAGGTGGGGTACAGCACACTTGCAGAGGTCTATCATGGGGGTGCGCCCTTTGGCTATATCAAGAGGCCTCACTTTCAAGAATCAGAAATCCTGGCCGCCTATATCCAGAAACATATGAATGGTATTGCCATCGCGGAAAAGGAGTTTAAAGAGGGCACCTGGGTATCGCATCTTTCGGAGCTCCTGGCCCTTTCCGGCATACGGAGAAGAGGTCCCAACGGGGCGGAACAAGTGGCCCGTTTTGTACATGAGTTAATGGTATCCCCACAGTTCTAATTTCAGGATTTCATTCATCGGCCTGCAAAAAGGTGTTGGCGGATTTGCAAATCCCGTATGTTTGTAGTATGAAAAAAAAGACCAGCTTAACTTCCCAAGACTGAGGAGAAAACATTATGGCTAAAATCCTGGTTGTGGATGATGAAGAACATATCCGCTATCTCTATTCAGAGGAGCTCAGCGAGGCTGGGTATGAGGTGATTACAGCCGACAGCGGCCATAAGCTCCTGGAGAGGATAGAGGATGAGAGGCCTGACCTTATTGTCCTGGATATCAAGATGGTAGATTACAATGGACTGGATCTGCTGCAGGACATACGAAACAGGTTTTATGACCTCCCCGTTGTGCTTTGCACGGCCTATGATACCTTCAAGGAGGACGTAAAATCCATTTCAGCGGATTTCTATGTCATCAAATCCTTTGATCTGACCGAACTCAAGAATAAGATAACCATGGCCCTGGACGCCGTGGGCCCACCCGAATAAATCGCCGCTCAGACCGATTTACTTATGGTATTTTTCGTTATGAATGATGGTGAACGCCCTGTAGAGTTGCTCCAAGAGTAAAAGACGGCTCATTTCATGGGTCAGGGTGAATCTGGAGAGGGAGAGAACTTCATTGGCCCCATCCAGAATTTCCGCTGACAGGCCCAGCGGTCCGCCAACAAGAAAGGCCAGCCTCTCCCGTGTGACGGCCAATTTCTGAATTCTTTCTGCAAACCCTTTTGAACCATAACTCTTCCCAGCTCTATTCAAGGCAATGATGTAGTCCCGGGGAAGGAGTTTTTTTGATAGAGATGCCCCTTCGAGGGCAAGGATCTTGTCGGTTGAGCTCCCTTTCTTTATCTTGACGGGTTTCACTTCCACCCACTCGATGCGTGCGTATCTTCGGAGGCGCTCCAGATAGAAAGATTCCCCCTGCTTCAGAAAAGGTGAACGGGTTTTGTCAACAACGATAATCTTGAGGTTGAACATCCCTAACCTTTGGGGCTGTTAGAGATGAGCTTCTTGGCGAGAGATTTTATCGCCAGTGTGATTTGGGACTGGGCGAGGCGGTAGTGATATGGAGACCTGCCAAAGGCATCAGGGATATCATCCGCGAACTGACCACCTGGTAAATATTTGGTGAGGAGTTCCACTTTGCCCTTTGTATCCGGCCACTGGTTTTGAAGTTTGGATGCATGGTATTTCTCCATGACCAATATAAGGTCTGCCAAATCCACGTCCTCCTTTGTAATCTGGCTGGACCGGTGTCCTTCTGCGGAAAGCCCCATTTTTTTCAGATAACTGACCATCTGAATGTCAGGGGGGCTCCCGGGAAATGCTGAAAGGCCCGCGGATGAGATGGAGAACTTGTCCTTGTTGGAAAGCCCCAGTTCCTTTTTTAGTAACATCTCAGCAAGAAAACTCCGGCTCACATTTCCCATACAGACAAAAAGGATATTCATTTATTTTTCCTCAAGATTCAAGACCCTTGCGATCTCGGCTGTCATCTCACGTATGAACGTTCCCATCTCGTCCTCCGAGAGAGGCTTCCCTGATGATGGATACCTGGACAGGCCTTTGGGGTGAATTTGGACGGGTGTATTTGCCAGTTCAGGCTTTGGGGTGACCTTAAACGCCGGTTCGAAGGAATTATTGAAATACATTTCCTGAAACATCGAAAACTTGAGTATGTGGGCGGTTGAGTCAAGGACCCCCACCTCGGATGACTTAATCAACCCTGCCTCCACGGCCTTTCGCAGGCCGGCCAGTGATTCTCCGCCTTGTGTGCAGGCGATATTGCCGTTTCTGTTGGCCACAATCATGGAATCCATTATCTCCTGTTCGTTCACCTGCACGACGAATATCTTTCTCTCCCCGGCGGTGTTGTCGTACGTTCTGGCAAGTTCAATTACCCTGGGCATGGATACTGGATTGCCTATCATGGCCGCCTGGGCAACGCTTGGCTGAACAGTGACAGGCACAAAGTTTCTCCTGTGGGCGTCTTCAACCTGATAATAGCGGTATACCGGATCGGCGTGTTCTGATTGTACCCCCACAATCTTGGGTAATCGGTCAATCACATCCGATTTATAAAACTTGAGAAAGCCGCTCATCACTGCGGTGATATTTCCGGCGTTGCCTATGGGGACCACAATGGTCTTGTCTCCCACTTCATAGTCAAAGTCCTGGGCAATCTCAAAAGAAAAGGACTCCTGTCCCAGAATACGCCAACTGTTTTTTGAATTCAGAAGGGCAACGTTATAATTTTCTGCGAGAGATTCCACTACCTTCATACAGTCGTCAAAAACCCCTGGCATCTCCAATACTTTGGCCCCGCTCCCCAAGGGCTGGGATAGTTGTTGCGGGGTTACCTTCCCCTGGGGTAACAGGACCGCAGATTTCAGAAAATCTTCCAAGTATGATGCGTACAACGCGGCTGATGCCGAGGTGTCACCGGTGGAGGCACATATGGCCAGTATGTTGCCCATGGACTCATCTTCGGCCAGGTAGTTGATGAAGCTGAGAGCACAGGCCATACCCCTGTCCTTGAATGAGGCACTGGGGTTGAGGCCGTCATTCTTGAAATAGAAGTCAAGACCAACAAGTTCTTTTAGCCGGTCATTTGCTTCCACCAGGGGGGTGTGCCCCTCTCCCAGATAAATGATCCGGTCCAGGGGGATGATAGGGGCCATGAATTCATAATAGCGGAAGATGCCTTTGATGGCCGTGTGGTTTAACATTTTGCGGTAATCAAATATCTTGCGCCATTTTTCTCCGCCCACATCATTGAGAAGGTGCTTGTTCTTGTTGTGCAACAAGAGGACACTCCCACATTTGGGGCAGGTATAAAGAAGGCGGGCAATATCGAATTCCTCCCCGCACCCAAGACACCTGTAAACCATGAGTCCCCGAGGTTCAGGGATCAAATAGGGTCTGACATCTTCTGGAAATTGATTGATCTTCACGGTGTATTCCTCGTATGTTGTGGCCGGCATCTATCTGGATGATGGGCGGCCTGGCGGATTCTTTCATAGTATAAACCAATGGGAATTTCAACTTCATAGTGTATAATTAAAGGCCTTGCTTTGCTGATGTACAAAAATTTTTGACTTCCTGGATAAGTTTTGCAACACTTGCGGCCATGACTATCGTTAAAAAACTGGGGGCTTCGGCGCTCGGGCGGTTACGGAGATTGGGGGTTATGGGCCTTTTCCTGGTGAACACCCTCTTTTATGCCTTTATCCCGCCTCTCAAATTTACACGTCTTTTGAAGCAGATTCGGTTTATTGGATTTCAGTCCACCATCGTGATACTCCTCACAGGGGGGTTTTCAGGGATGGTCCTGGGTTTTCAAGGGTTTTACAGCCTCAGCCGATTCGGTTCCGATGCGTTTCTGGGACCCATGGTGGGGCTTGCCCTGATCAAGGAATTGGGGCCCGTCATTACGGCTCTGATGGTAACGGGCAGGGCAGGTTCTGCCATTGCCGCGGAGATAGGGATCATGCGTATCAGCGAGCAGATCGACGCACTGGAACTCATGGGGCTTAATCCCTATCGCTATCTCATGGTACCCAATCTCTTGGCGGCGATAATCTGCCTCCCTCTGTTGACAGCCATTTTTGATGTGGTGGGTATCTTCGGGGGGTATCTGATCGGGGGTAAGCTTTTAGGGGTGGGGGCCGGGACTTATTTCGGGGAGATGGCAAACTACGTGGAAATGAAGGATATTATGGAGGGTGTGTATAAGTCTCTCAGTTTTGGTATCATCATTGTCTGGATTTCCTGTTTCAAGGGATATTATACCGGAATATTCACCGGGTTTGGTGCCGAAGGTGTGAGTAGCGCCACAACCCAGGCCGTGGTCCTGTCATCGGTATTGATTCTGGTGTGGGACTATTTTATGACCTCTTTGCTGTTTTAGGCGAGCCACGCAGACAGTTTAGGGGAAAATTGAGAGGACATTTCTCGACACTCAAAACAGTTACTTTTTTATTACATATTGTTGGGTAAAAAAGTTAAAGCATCAAGTTATGATAGAAATTCAAGACCTACATAAATCCTTTGATGGAAATGAAGTCCTGAGGGGGGTTTCGCTCAGGATTAACGAGGGAGAAGTTGTGGCCCTCATTGGAGGCAGCGGGAGCGGCAAGAGCGTCCTTGTAAAACATGTTGCAGGGCTTATGAGGCCTGATCGTGGACATATTCTTGTAGATGGAAAGGAGATAAACACACTGAATAGCAGAGGGCTGAGGGAGTTGAGGGACCGGCTGGGTTTTCTCTTTCAGGGAGGGGCCCTGTTTGATTCTCTGACCGTGGCCGAGAATGTGGCCTTTCCGCTGGAGGAAAAGACAAAACTGAGTGATGAACGTATACGGAGCCGGGTCTTGAAGGAACTGGAGCTGGTTGGTCTCTCGGGCTCGGAGCACAAGTATCCGTCACAGATCAGCGGTGGAATGGTGAAACGGGCTGCCCTTGCCCGGGCCTTGATCACAGATCCGGAAATCATGCTTTTTGATGAGCCTACCACAGGCTTGGATCCGGTGATCGGGCTTGCCATCCTCAGGCTTATCGATTCCTGCCACGGCAGACTGTCATTTACAGGACTCATCGTGACCCATGAGATTCCAAAGGTCTTTTCCATTGTGGACAGGGTGGCTATGCTACACAAGGGTACCATCTGGGCTGAGGGGAGTCCGCAGGAGTTTGTTTCGTTAAAGGACCCCGTCGTGGAGGAGTTTCTTGGGGAAGGGGCAGGAAACTCCCTCACACGTTAGCCATCGTGCAACGGTTGGAGGATATGGACCACATTTAAGGGAGGGCAAGAGAGAGAAATGAAGAAATTTGATCTTGAGCTGACAGTTGGCTTGTTCATAATTGCCGGGATTGTCTGCCTGGGCTACCTCTCCATCAAGCTTGGAAGGATGGAAGTTTTGGGTGGAAAGGGTTATGAGATTGAAGCGATTTTCTCCAGTAGCGGAGGGCTCAAGACAGGTTCGTCGGTGGAAATCGCGGGGGTGGAGGTAGGGCGGGTCAAGGAGGTTGTGCTGGATGACTATCAGGCCCGGGTCACTATCAATCTCCCTGTGGATGTAAAGATTCAGGAAGACGCCATTGCGTCCATCAAGACCAAGGGATTGATCGGTGAGAAGTATATGGAAATTACCCCCGGCGGGGCTGAAGAACTCATTGGCCCCGGGGGGCGGATTCGCGACACCCAGCCGCCGGTGGACCTGGAACAATTGATCTCCAGTTACATCTTTGGAAAACTTTAGAAGACCGCCAGCGACCAGGTCGTTTTTTGGTTTTTATCTTCAACTGCTAACCCTGGTCACCGACTTGGTTGCGACCCAAGGCCTTCATTTCGGAGGTTTATATGGCTAAAAGGTGTTTATGGCACGGGATCGTCTTGATTCTCTTGACCCTTGTTTTTCCGACAACTTCATTTGCCGGGGAAGCGACAAAAGAGATCAAGGAAACAACAGACAAGATCATTGCGATTATTTCCGATCCAGCGTTCAAAGGAACCAATAAAAGGAGCGAGAGGGACCGGCTTCTTCGGAAGGTGGTGGACGAACGTTTTGACTGGAGGGAGATGTCGCGCAGAACCCTTGCAAGGCACTGGAAAAAAAGGAGCGACAAGGAGAAAAGGCTTTTTGTAGATCTTTTCGGAAAACTGCTGGAACGGACCTATATGGACAGGGTAGGGGGGTATTCGGGGGAAAAGGTCCTCTATCAAGGCGAGAAAGTAGATGGAAAATATGGCATCGTCAAAGTAAAAATCATCACCAAAAAGGAAACAGAAATCCCGGTGAAGTACAGGGTCAAAAAAAAGAAAGGTGAATGGTTCATTTATGACATATCTGTCCAAGGGATCAGTCTTATCAACAACTATCGGAAACAGTTCAACAGCATCATCATCAAGTCATCTTTCAATGACCTAATGAAAAAACTCAAGGCCAAGGTATCAGGAGATTAACCCCGTGCTGGATGCCGGAAATCGGGAAATGAAGATCGGATTTTCTTGTGGAATAAGCAAAGGAGCTGGCAATTGATGGAAAGTCTCTGTCGGATCTTCCTCGCGATCTGTTCGCTCAGCCTCGTGACGCTTCCTAGTTACGCGGGGGCAACGCCGAGATCGTTGAATCTGCCACAGCAGACAGAGCATTTCTTGATACCGGACAACGCTCTTTATTCGAATGCGGGAACGGCTTCGGCAGAATGGTATTCCGAAATTTCTCCGGGAGACCAGACCCAGGGCTTTAAGCTTGCCCAGGTCCGGGATACCGAGCAGGAAGAAGAGGATCCGGAAGACTGGCTGGAGCCTATGGAGGAGGAAGAACCGATTCCCGATCCCCTCGAACCCATGAACCGTGTCTTTTTTAAATTCAACGATATACTTTACCTTTGGGTTTTCGATCCAGCAGGCACAGTGTACGCGAAGATTTTGCCGGAGGCCGCAAGGGTCTGCGTCCGTAATTTTTTCTCCAATCTGTATATGCCGATACGTGCGGCAAATTGCCTGCTGCAAGGCAAGTTCGAGGGATTCGGAAAGGAACTGGTGCGATTCGTGGTTAATTCATCTGTCGGTTTCCTGGGGTTCCAGGATGTGGCGAAAATAGCGCTCAAGTGGGACAAACAGGAGGAGGATTTTGGCCAGACGCTCGCCTTTTACGGGATTGGACCTGGATTCTACCTCAATCTACCCGTTCTGGGGCCCTCAAACCTCAGGGACACTATCGGTTGGGTTGGGGATCAATTCGTAAATCCCCTCGATATCTTTGGACAGGGCTGGGCCTTTAATCTAGCAATGAGAGGCTATGACTGGGTCAACAACGTTTCCCTCAGACTGGGAGAGTACGAATCCTTCAAGAAGGCTGCACTGGACCCTTATGTGGCAATGCGAGAGGCCTTTTGGCAGTACCGAAAGAATCAGATCGCAAAATAGCCTAAACTTTCTCCACTTCAATTTCCGAATCCGGATTTTAGTCCTATTATTAACAAGATATCCTGTTGACAAAACAATAGATCTAGTCCACAATTGCCTTCCCAAAAAGAATGGGTTTAAAAGGCAAGGCCAAACGCGAAGATCCACGAGGAGGCTGTCCGAGAATGGCTATTTTTCCCAATCTCTGCGTCAAGCTCAAATTATAATCCTCGAAATACTTTAATGTATTCCTGTGGTTATGATTTTCGCCTTCCCCTCCGGGGCGTAGGCCTACGGGCCGGAGGCTTGATCTTGAAAAAACTATCTCATTCTCGGACAGCCTCCTAGGTAATCCGAAGGAGCAAAAAATTGTCACACATATACCCGTTAGGCGGTGGAAAAGGTGGCACGGGAAAGACCGTTATGGCGGCCAACCTTGGCGCCCTGATTGCAAAACAGGGAAAGAAGGTGGTCTTGGTGGATTTGGATCTGGGCGGGGCAAATCTGCACACCTGTTTGGGAATAAGGAATCCAGAAATTGGACTCAATCAATTCTTGAACAAAACATGTAAAAAACTTGATGAAGTAGTTGTATCTACTTCAATTTCAAATCTTTTTCTTGTGAGTTCCGCGAACTGCTCGCTGGAAATCGCCAACCTGTTTTATGCCCAAAAACTGAAGATAATCAGAGCCATTCAAAGGCTTCCTTACGATTACGTTTTGTTGGATCTGGGAGCTGGTACGAATTTCAACACCATTGATTTCTTTTTGATCTCAAATGAGGGCCTGTTCATATTTACGCCTGAACCGACATCGATTGAGAACACTGCCCGTTTTATCAGGGCGGTTTATTTGAGAAAGGTGAAACAAGTCCTGAAGCAACGCGCTTTCTTTGTAATCGTGAAAGAGATCATTGCAAACATAAAGAAAAAGAATGCAACCGTCAAATCGGCTGATATAATCGAGGCCATGATGGAGGAAGATCCTGCCAAGGGCGAGCTCTTGCTGGAGAGATTGAGGGCATTTGGATTCAAACTCATTCTGAACAAGTTTCAAAAGAACACCGATGAGCATCTCGGGGAAAAAATTGAAGAGGTCTGCACCAGGCATTTTCATTCAGAATTTCAATTCTTGGGAAATGTCAGTTACGACGAAAGGGTCCGCGATTCCGTATTGTCCAATAGGACCTACGCCACAAAATACCCCTATACTCATACTGTCCTGAACTTGCAGACCATCGCTGACAAACTGATTGGGAAGGACCAACCAGTCTATGACCGGTACCAAGCGTATCATGAAGAAATTTGAAGAATTGAATTTTTATGAAATTCTGAACATTCCCTTGAACGCCTCTTATTTTGAGATCAGACAGGCATACAAGAAGGAGCTTTCCATCTATGATGGAGACTCTATGATTTCCTACTCTTTTTTCTCGGATGATGAAAGGGCCGAGATCCTCAAGAAAATCGAGGAGGCATTTCTTACTTTAGTAGATGACAAAAAGAGGGAAGATTATGACAGGTCGCTTGTTGATTCAGGAGTTGCACCCGCTTCTATCCGGGGTAAGACAAAACAGAAGAAGCCCATCCCTCTTTTTCAAGCGGGTTGGTCACCTGATCATCATGCGTTTGTTGAAAGGGTAAAGAGAAAGGTCCAAGAGCAAGATGTGACAGCTATATCAACTGAAATCATTTCGAAAGAGATGATTTCGGGAAATGATCTCAAGAGACTAAGAGAATCAATCGGAATAAGACTTCAGGAGGTCTTTGAAGTCGCAAGGATCCGCAAGTCCGTCTTGAGGGCCATCGAAGGTGACCAGTTTGATAAGCTTCCCCCCATGGTCTACTTGAAAAGCTTTTTGAAATCCTACGCAGAACTCCTCCAGATTGATGTCAAAAAAATAGTCGAAGGCTATACCAGGAACGCCAATTTCAATCAGGGGTTTACCCGATAATCGCGAGCCGACGTGAAGCGCATCCCTTCTATAAAGAGATCCTGGAAGCGTTGGGTTGCGGCAAGTTCTTGATATTGCAACTTTTTTGAAAGTCTTTGGCCTTCCCTCCTTTTGTTACCGTCCAGCAGGGCCAGGCATGCGCCGTATCCGGCTGCATTGCCTACTCCAATAATTCTGGCGGTGTGGCTGTCCGGGAGGAGGTCCAGCGTGCAAGCGTCCTGGGGGTCCACATAATTCCCAAATGCACCGGCCAGCAGAATCCTGCGGATCTGTTCACCTCCAAAAAATTCCCTCAGTAAGGTGGCACCGGCACAGATGGCCGACTTGGCCAACTGAAGTTCAGCCACGTCCTTTTGCGTCACTGTGATATCATGGTTATTACCGGCCTCGGATGCCCATGTCAGCACGAATTCTCCACCATCCTCCCCTCTACGGAGCCGGGGGGATCGAATCTCTTTGTTAAAATTCCCCTTTTCCAGGATAATGCCCCTTCTGATCATTTCTGCAGTTGCGGATATGAGGCCTGAACCGCACAATCCCAAGGGACGTTTGCCGGTGATCGTTTTCACCCGTACATCCAAAGTGCCCGGATCAACTTTGACCTTTTCGATGGCCCCGGCAGAAGCCCGCATACCCCACCGGATATGCCCGCCCTCGAAAGCGGGGCCGGCGGCAGTTGAACAGCAGATGAGACGGTCTTTGCAGGCAAGAACGATTTCGCCGTTTGTTCCCAGGTCTACGAGAAGGGAAGGGACCTTGGTTCTGTGAAGGCCTGTTGCCAATATACAGGCGATGGTATCGCCTCCAACAAATCCGGCCTTGAGGGGAAGCAGGTGAACATACGCTGATTTCCCCACCTCAAGACCCAGATCCCGGGCCTTGAGATCTTCAGGGTTCTGGAGGACAGGAGCATAGGGTGCCATAGCCAAATATCGAGGATCCAGGCCCGTGAGAAAATGGTGCATTACCGTATTACCGGCAACCGTCACCTCCATGATCAGGTCTGGGTCAATCTCTGCATCCTGCGAGGCATCCATGATAAGACCGTTCAGGCATTTAATGATGGTGATGCGCAGTTTTTCCAGTCCATTCTCATTTTCCTGGCAAAAAGATATGCGGCTGATAACATCGGCTCCAAAGACAATCTGAGGGTTTACGGCCGATGTTACCGAGAGCCTTTCACCCGTCTCCAGATCCATGAGGTATCCCACCACTGTGGTGGTGCCCACATCAAAGGCCATGCCCACCAGCCTCGGGGCGGTTCCAGGACAAAGGTCAATGATATCCCTCTTATTCCATAGGGTGGCCGTAACGCCCCTTTTGGCTGAGGCAAGTGCGCTAGGGAGCTTTCTTAATGCAAAGGGGTCAAGGGTGAGCCGTTTTAATCCGTAAGTATCCTGAAGCGCAAGAAGGAGCCTTTCGCGGTCCCCAACCACGGAATTGAGGACAGGGGAGGGCACCTCTGCAAAGTATTGGCGAACCGTGGGACGCAAGCGCACGGGAGGCGGGTGTGGCGCATCCGAGGTCAAAACCACCTGGCGCTTGGATTGGCTTTCTTCGGGGATCTTCACGGTGACAGGGCCCTTTGGTATGGTTTCGCAGGCAAGGCGATAGCCTTTTTGAAGGAGTTTGCCCAGGGCCGTCTTCTCCAGTTCCGTGGGTTTGGACATGGGGGTACCGGTCTCCTCCACGATGACCCTGCACTTGCCGCATATTTTCTTGCCCCCGCAGGTGGATCGGAGAGGAAGATCAATTTGCTGTGCCAACTGGAGGATATCACGGCTGCCGTCAGCCACAGCCGCCTTCTTCCATGGCATGAATAGGACCTTGTCCAACCTTCAGATCTCTTTTTGTATCATCAACATCTCTTTGATTTTTTTCACCCCGTCTGCCGCGTCTCTGGCATGGGCATCTGCGCCGCAGACCTCCATGACAAATCTGGGTGTAAGGGCGGCGCCGCCACAAATCACCTTGAGCTTTTCAGAGATATCACTGGCCTTGAGTGCCCTTACGGTTTCCTCCACATGAGGATCGCCGGTGGTCAGGAGAGATGAGAGCCCTACCACATCTGCGTCTTGCTCCTTGGCGCCCTCAACGAATTTGTCCACCGGAACGTTTTCACCAAGGTCGATTACCTTGAACCCCGAGCTTTCGAGGAGGAGTTTTGTGAGATTTTTTCCGATATCATGTAAGTCACCAAATACCGTTCCTATGACAACGGTTCCAAAGGTCGTATCCGCCTCTTTTTTCAGCAGAGGTCTGGCCAGGTCAACGCAATCCTGCATGCTTTTTGCGGCGATCATCATCTCGGGGACAAAAATTTTCTTTTTCTCAAACCTATCACCCACCACATTCAGGGCCGGAATAAGATAATTGTTGATCAGATCTTCGGGGGCTGCGCCCTTGGCTAAGGCCTCTTTGGTGAGTTCTGTCGCGACGCTTCTCCTGCCGTTGATGACGGCCTCTTTAATGGCCACAAGATCTCCGTCAGCTCCCTTTTCTTCGTCTCCTTTTGTTCCTATTAATTCAGGCTTCCCGAGGTTTCTTCCTGAGGCGGAGAGGTAGTTCATGCAAAATTCGTCCTTCCCCAGCAACAGGTCGGCAAGCAAAATAGCCCTCCGCATTTCCCAAACCGTGGGATCGGCAATGGGGCAGGTCAAACCGTTTTGGACGGCCATTGCCAGGAAAAGGGAGTTGATGGACGAGCGTTCGGGAAGGCCAAAGGAGATATTTGAAAGCCCCAGGGTCTGGTTGACACCCAGTTCATCACGTATTAACTGAAGGGCCTTTAGGGTTTCTAAACCTGCCTTATCGTGCGCGCTGAGGGCCATGGCCAAGGGATCGATGATCACATCGTCACGGGGAATGCCCTCCTGTTCCGCTCTCTTGACGATCAGCCTCGCTATCTCCAGTCGTTTGGTTGCTTCGGCAGGAATCCCCTTATCATCCATGGTGAGCCCGATGACCGCCGCGCCATGGGATTTGACCAGGGGCAGTATTTTGTTCAGCTTATCCCTTTCACCATTGACAGAATTGACGAGTGCCTTCCCCTTATAGGCCTCCAAGCCGGCCTCCAGGGCCTCGGGGAGGGCCGAATCGATGCACAGGGGGACGTTTGTGACTTCACCTATGGCATATATGGCCTCTTTCAAGATCTGAGGTTCGTCTATCCCGGAGATGCCCACATTCACATCCAGTATGTGGGCCCCTTCTTGCACCTGCTTGAGGGCCTCAGACTGTACCAGCGTTAGATCTCCCTTCTCCAAGGTCCGGGCCAGCTCTTTTCTGCCGGTGGGGTTGATACGTTCCCCGATGATTACGAGAGGGTGGCCGGGACCGATAAAAACTGTTTTTGTGGGGCTGCTTATGGCCGTCTCCACAGGACTTACAGCCTCCCGGAACCTGAAGAAATGAGGGGGGCCACCGGCGGAAGGAACTTCACGGTCGATCTTTCCATATTCTCTTGCGGTTCTAAGGGCTGCTTTGACGTTTTCATCCGGTGTGCCATAGGTCAACCCAACCGTATCAATGGAAAAATTGTTCAGGGGCGCACCCTGATCGATCAGGTTTCGAACCTCCGCTGTTATTTCCTCGGTCGTACCATTTTTCATCAGGACGGGGCTTATACGGGAGTTGACCGCCACCTGGGGACCGAATACCTCCCGAGTCCTTTTTACATCAGACCCAAAACCTACTTCGACAAACTCCAAATGTCGCACCTTTGCATATCCTTCCAGTACCTCATTTACGGAACCGCAATGGTGGATCCCAAGAGGGTGGCAGGCGTCTGCCACCTGATTGTCGTAATCCAGGATAAATTCTTCGTAGGCCTTCAAAGAAACCTGCTCTACCGTACAATTGGGGACGACAAAGAGCTTGGGGTCGCACATGGGTGTGACATCCATTGCTCCGGTCCCGGTGATCCTATAAATAAATTTGAAGAGTTGAATGATGGACTCAGTACATATTTTTAGAAGGTGATGACATAATCTCGAATTTTCATAGTAATCGTAATATAGCTGGTCTCCCCTTATCTTGAGGGCCAGGTTTTGGACGCCAGTGACATTGATATCACCCACCACTTTGCCGTACTTCTCTTTTAGATGGTCAATCTGTTTGATAACTTCGGTCATAGGATAGACATTGAATATATCCGGGACCTCAAGTTTCATCACTTCCTTCTCAGAGAGGTTAAGGGGCATGGCCCAGGGGAGCGCATCATCCTTAAATACCGTCTCGCAACCAAAAATGGCCGGGAGCATGACCATACCGAATGTTATCACAGGCTTGGGCTTGGGCGCCGGGTCCCCCAACCCCACGTCCCCAAACCTTTCGTGGAGCCGCTTGTCTATCTCCATTCGAGTCTGGACCCGGATTTCCGGATCAAAATAGTACTCCCTTCCAAAAGAGATGCCGTAATGTTTGTAAAACCAGTCAGGATAAAACCCTACCCCGAGTTGAATGTGATCTAGTTTCGCCATAGAATTGATCTCCTGCTAAGCAATTTGTCCATTATTAATCAAACAACCCATTACCGAAAAGTGCCCGATTTATCCCCTTCTGGATACTCACCTCGTATCCCGATAGCGAGAAACCAAGGTTCTGGTCGGTTTAATTCAAGATAGAAATCCTGGTCCTCAGGGCCAGGTCAGAGATAAATGGCTCTGCCTGAGAGGATTGACCTGGAGTATTGGAGTGATGGAGTAATGGAGTATTGGAAAAACCATAAAAGGGAGTGAGTTTTCAGGAACTGGGTTTGTCTATTACCTCCATAGGTGATCAGGTAGCTCTTTCAACACTCCATCACTCCAGTACTCCATCACTCCTTGAGCCATTCAAATTGCAGTAGACTAAATCCCCTCCGGGGATAACC
>JADHXI010000207.1 GCA_016783065.1 Desulfobacteraceae bacterium
GTCCTAAAAGGGATAAACGACAATGACCGGTCTGTTATGAATGCGGGGATAAACATTTACTGGTTCAAGGCCCAGGCACTGTTTATCGCCAGTTCGGTGGGGGCCTTTGCAGGCGCCTATATGACCCACGTGTATATGTTTGTGGGGATGCCTGTCTTTGCGCTGGACTACTCAATCCTCCCCATTGCAGCCGCAGTGGTGGGAGGGACCGGGACCCTTGCCGGCCCCATGCTGGGGGCCTTTATACTTGTACCCCTCTCAGAGATCCTGAGAGGCCTTGGGGGGCTCAGAATCGTCTTTTACGGGCTGTTCCTTGTGGTATTCACCGTGGCGTTACCAGAGGGGATCTTTCACTACATCCGAAGGAAATACCATCAGTTTGAGAGATGGGTGGAGGTGGAAGCATGAGCCCTTCCCCCCTGCTCAGGGTATCCGGCATCTCCAAGCAGTTTGGCGGCGTGCTGGCCGTGGACAGCGTCGACATTGAACTGATGAAGGGGGAGCTCCTGGGACTCATCGGACCCAATGGTTCCGGGAAAACTACCACGATAAACCTGATAACCGGTTTTGTAAAACCAACAACGGGTGAGGTCTATTATAGGGATGAGAGGATAACCGGCTGGCCCCCATACAAGGTGGTCAGACTTGGCATCGCCAGGACTTTTCAGATGGTAAAACCCTTTTATCAGCTCCCGGCCTACAAGAATATGATTATCCCCCTCTATTCACCCAGGGTCAAAGGATTGGCAGGCGGGAAATATGGGGACCGCGATGCAGTAGCACTGGATCTGTTGGAAGAAGTGGGATTTGAGAGGGACTCGTTTGTGGCATACAAGGTGGCGAGCGTCCTTCCCCAGGGATATCTCAAGAGACTGGAATTGGCCAAGGCAATCGCCTTGCAGCCCGATCTCCTGATCCTGGATGAGCTCTTCTCGGGCCTGAGCCTGGCCGAGGTGGCGAGCATCGTTCCCATCATTGAAAAACTCCGGATGGAGGGAAAGACTATCATCATGATTGAACACCGGTTAAAGGAGCTTTTCAGGATTGCCGACAGGGTCATTGTCCTCAACTTCGGAGGAAAGATAGCCGACGGGAAACCATCCGAGGTCATGGAAAGCGAGGCGGTCAAAAATGCCTATCTGGGTACGGAAGCGGGGTGACGGCCGAGTGCGGAATGCGGAGTGGGGAAGGTGAAAAACGCATATGGGGATGAGGGCGGAATATGCTTGAAATACACAATTTGATGGTCTTTTTTGAAAATGCCCTGGCCCTTAATGATTTTTCAATGGAGGTCGGCGAGGGTGAGATCGTCGGGGTCATCGGGTCCAACAGCGCGGGCAAGACGACTCTTATGAACACGGTTTCAGGCCTCATTATCGACATGAAGATAAAGGAACAGCGCAAGGGTGGAGAAAGAATAACCCTGTACGGAGAAATTGTTTTCCAGGGTGAAGATATCACGGAAACCCACCCCTATCAGAGGGTAAAGAAGGGGCTTGTCCTCGCCAGGGAGAGACACCCCATATTTCCGGAAAGTGATGTGGCGGAAAACCTCAAGATAGCCGGCCATCAAAGAAAGAAGTCCGAGATAACGGAGATGACTCAATATGTCTTCACCCTGTTTCCAGCCCTTTCCCAACTACGACGCCGCAAGGCCGGTTTCCTGAGTGGGGGCGAACAGCAGATGCTGTCCATAGGGATGACCCTGATTGTCAAACCGACCCTTCTTCTTATGGATGAACCGCTGCTGGGACTCAGCCCCATGATGCAGACCTTGCTGGTTGAAGCCATACAGAATTTGAGAAAAGAGTCGGGCATCACCATCTTCATAACCGAACAATTCGCCCGGCCCATACTCCCCATGATCGACAAGGGGTATATTATTGAAAATGGCATGCTCACACTCACCGGGACGGGGGCGGAGCTCATGGACAACCCTGAGATAAAGGCCGCCTACTTTGGAATCTGATCCCATGGGAAATACCAATAAACACAGCATATCTTCCACATTTGAGAGGGTTGCCCGGAGGAGAGGGGACGACACCGCGGTTATCTATCTGGGCACCAAGTACTCTTATCTCAAAGTGAAGGACCTGGCCAAGCGCTTTGCCGCCGCTTTGGCAAACATGGGGCTCCGGCAGGGCCAAAGGATCATCATCTATCTCCCAAACAGCATCCAGTGGGTGATCGTGTGGCTTGGGATTCAGAGAGCGGGTGGGGTGGCCGTTCCCATAACCCCCATTTACACCCCTTACGATCTCAAGTACATCGCCAACGACAGCGAGGCAGAGGCGATCATCTGTGCTGACACCAATTTCGGGTACGTGACAAAGGTATTGCCCGAAACCAACCTGAAAAAGGTAATTGTAACAAAAATGGCGGACCTTCTCCCCTGGTGGAAGCGGTGCTTTGGCTACCTCTTTGATGTCATCCCAAAGGGAAAGATAGCCTATCACAAGGACACCTATTCCCTGAGAAAGATCTTATCCGATTATCGCAATGGAAAGAGTGATCTGCCGGAACCGATGCAGGAAGGGAGCCCCGTCGTTGAAATTCTCTATACGGGCGGCACGACCAAGTATCCCAAGGGAGTCCCCATAAACCAGGCCCTCTTTCTTACCTGTGCCGAGGAAAACATACGGATGAGCGAACCGCTCTTTCCGGCAGAGAAAAACATTATCATGGGCAATGCCCCCCTTTTCCATATCCTGGGACAGACCTGCAGCCTCAGCACCCTCCTGGTGGGTGGAACCCTGATGCTTCAACCAAGAGTCAACCTTGACGCCACACTGGAATCCATTGAACGATTCAAGGCAACAACCATGATAGGCGTCCCCACCCTCTATCGTATGATCCTGGATCATGACCGACTCGATCAGTATGATCTGAGTTCGGTGGGGTACTGGTACAGCGCGGGAGATGTGCTTCCTGTTGAGGTGGGAAAGCGATGGTTCGAGAAATTTCACAAGGTCATCTATCAGGGATATGGTGCAACCGAGACCTGCGGCGGTGTCTCCATGTGCCCCGTGGATATTGATAATCCGCCAAGGAGCGTGGGGACCATTGTGGCTAGCAAGCGCGTCAAGATCGTGGACAGTGAGACCCAGACCCCTGTCAAATTGGGAGAACCGGGGGAACTGCTCGTCTCATCCGATCACATGGTCACCGAATACATCAACAAACCCGAAGAGACCCTGGAGTCCTTTATTGAGTTGGAGGGGAAAAGATGGTACCGCACCGCCGACATCATGACCATGGATGAAGAGGGCCATCTATATTTTGTTGATCGGACCGTTGATACCATAAAACACAAGGGCTACCGGGTATCGGCTTCGGAGATAGAGGCCGTTTTACAGGAACACGCGGCGGTCATCGCCTCTTGCGTGGTTGGTGTGGAAGATCAGAAGGTGGGGGAGAGGATCAAGGCATTTGTGGTGCTCAAAGAAGATATCAAGGGTGTCACAGGTTATGATCTTATCAGGTGGTGCCGGGAAAGAATCGTCTCATACAAGGTCCCCCAATATATCGAATTCAGGGACATGCTCCCCAAGTCCAAGGTGGGAAAACTCCTGAGACGAGAGATCCGCAGCGAAGAGGAGAGAAGGGCAGAGGTGTGAGGTGGTAACCCCACACCTCATTGCCTTGCATCACAATCAGGAACGTAACCAAATCGGATCAAAAGGATTTCTTGAAGATATCCGCCACGTCCTCAACGCTCAGCGTCCTGGGGGTGTTACCCAGCAAACGCTGCTCACCGTGGGCGGCTTTTGCCCATTCCGCTATTTTGGCTTGATCGCCACCCACTTCCGAGAGCGTTGTCGGAAGTCCCACCATTCTGGCCAGTTCGGACATCCCTGCTACAGCCTCATCTGCTGCCTCCCATGGGGTCAGGCCTTGAACATCAACCCCCATGGCCTCCGCCAGCTTCCTGAACTTCGGCAGGCATGAAATGGAAATAGAGCGCATGGTCTCGGCAAAGATCACGATCAGGGCGAGGCCGTGGGAGAGGTGGTACTCCGCCCCGATGGGATAGGCCAGGGCGTGAACCGCACCCACGCCTGCATTATTCAAAGAGATACCCGCCATAAAACTGCCCAAGGCCATGTTGTAGCGGGCAGTCATATCGTTGCCGTTCGCAAAGGCAGGTCCCAGATTTTCCGCAACCAGCTTCGTGGCTTCCAGGGCGATGGTGTCTGTCAATGGGCTGGCGCTGACGGCTACGTAAGCTTCCACTGCGTGGATGAATGCGTCGATTCCAGTCGCCGCAGTGACCGCCTGGGGCTTGCTCAGCGTCATGTTGGGGTCTACAATCGCAACATCCGCCAAGATGTTTTGAGCGCTCACCACCCGCTTGAGATTTACTGCCTTGTCCGTGAAAACGGCCATCCGTGTTACCTCTGATCCCGTGCCGGATGTGGTCGTGACCATAATGGTGGGCAGGCCCCGCCGAGGCACATTGTCCACCCCGAAGAAATCCTGCACATCCCCCTCATTCGTCATCATCGCCGAAACCACCTTTGTTGTATCCATAGAGCTGCCGCCGCCCACGGCCACAAAGACGTCAAACTTGCCCTCTTTGGCCATTTTTGAGGCCTCCAACAGGTTTTGAATGGATGGCTCCGGCTCAACAGTATCAAAGATGTCGTACTCCAAACCTTCTCCCTTGAGAGACTCGTATACCGGATCAAGGAGACCCGCCTTGGCCACCCCCGGGTCGGTGAGCAACATAACTCTCCCCGCCCCCAATCGCCTGGCCTCCGCCCCCACCTGTCGTATAGTGTCAAATCCAAAAAGTATCCAGTCCGGCGTCCTCACTCTAAATGATCCTAACATTTTTTCCTCCTTTCGTTAACAAGTGAACTGAAGCCAGGGGCCCATATCGATCCCCGATGACCAAAGATTTTCTCCACCCGAAACAAAATAATGGGTTGCCTGGGCCCTTTGCTTGACAAAAGACAAGACCAAAATTCCCTGTATTTTCAATAGACAAATCGTAAGTTCTCAATAAACTCGGGTACCGTGGGGTTCGGCCATTTCTTTCAGGCGCTCTCTAAACCTGTAGTCGCAGCGTGGCTGATATTTGGGGTTTTGCCGAAAGCATGGAGAAACTAATAGGGCTTATCAGGAG
>JADHXI010000063.1 GCA_016783065.1 Desulfobacteraceae bacterium
TGTTGTCAAAGAGCGCTTTTTTAATGCTTGGGGGCAACTGAAAAGATTTTTCACCCTATTTGACCAATGTTATGAGCGTGAGCTCAGAATGATCGCTTAAACAATTCCTGACTTTTTACGAGACCGTCAATATTCAATAGACAATATTCAATATTCAATTACCCGGTTTTTCCGGGTCAGGGGTCGGGGGGCGGAGTATGAATAACGAGCAAAAAACAACAGGGAACACCAACATCCTTATTGTTGATGACAACGAAAGCCTTTGCAGGACCATGTCTTTTGTGTTGGAACGTAAGGGCTATACGGTTGAAACTGCCACGGATGGGCAGGAGGCTGTCGACCGGGTCAAGGAGATGGCTTTTGACATAATTTTTATGGACATAAAAATGCCCGTGATGAACGGGGTTGACGCCTATAAAGAGATCAAAGAGATCAGACCCGACACCGTAGTAATGATGATGACCGCCTATGCGGTTGAGGACCTGATTGAGGAGGCTCTAAAAGAAGGGGCCCACGGAGTCGTCTACAAACCCGTTGACATGGAAAAGGTCCTCGCTCTTATCCAAGAAGCCCTTGGAAATGGTGAAGGAGGGCTTATCCTGGTGGTTGATGACGAGCCCGGGATATGTATCTCGTTGAAAAACATCCTCACAAAAAAGGGGTACGAGGTGGGAACCGCCGGCAGTGGCGAAGATGCCATCAAAATGGCCAGTGAAAAGGGCTACGAAATAATCCTGATAGACATGAAACTGCCGACAATTAACGGGTTGGAGACCTATCTGGCAATCAAGGAGGTTCTCCCCCAGGCCGTGGCTGTCATGATGACGGCCCACCGCCAGGAGATGGCAGAACTTGTGGAAGAGGCCTTAAATAACTCCGCGTATACCTGTATCTACAAACCCTTTGATATGGATAGAATGCTGGAAATGATTGCGGAGATTCAGGAGAGGAAGAAAAGCGGATAACATCGGATAAGAGATCAGAGGAAGTGGGAAAATCTTGTGAAAACAAGTCTGTCGGAAAGGAGATCACATGAAAACAATAAGGATATTACTGGCATTGTGTGCTGCTTTGACTCTCCTCGCGCAAAACGCTCATAAGGCAGAAGCCAAAAAAGAAATCGTTTTGGCGTGTGAAACGAGTCTCGTGACAGCCCCTGTTTGGATCGCTGAAAGCAAGGGGTATTTTCAAGAAAAAGGCGTAAAAGTAAGGATAAAGGAGTTTGATTCCGGCAAGGCCTCTCTTGCAGCAATGTTGAAGAACAAGGATATAGATATTTGTACTGTGGCTAATACACCGATTGTGTTTAAAAGCTTTGAGAGGGACGACTTCGTTATTATTGCGGCAATGCTCTATTCTGATAACATTGCCAAGGTATTGGCTCGTACCGACAAAGGCATCAGAAACCCAAGGGGCCTTGAAAGCAAAAGAGTGGGAATAACCAAAGGCACAACAGGACAGTTTTTTCTGGATGCGTTTCTGACTTTTAGGGGCATCGTGCCTTCCAAGGTAGCGGTCGTTGACCTGAAACCGTCGGAACTACCCAAGGCCCTGGCAGAAGGAGGCGTCGATGCAATATGCACCTGGGAACCTCACATTCTGACGGCTAAGCAATTGCTGGGTAATAAAGCACACATTTTGTTGGGCGAAGGGATTTATAGGGCAGCTTTCTATTTTGTAGCAAGAAGGGATTTTGCAGAGAATAATCCGGAGGCACTAAAGGGGTTTCTGAGGGCGATTCAGAAGGGAGAGGAACTCATACAGCGGGAAGAAGATAAATCAATAGACATTGTTTGTCAGCGGCTCGGGTCTGATAGAAAACTCACGGAATCGATCTGGGGGGATTTTGTCTTTCAGTTGATGCTGGATCAGATGATATTGATGTCTTTGGAAGATGTCGCCAGGTGGGCAATAAAACAGGGTCTGACAACCCAAAAAGAGGTCCCCAACTATCTGGATTACATCTATATGGATGCCTTGGACGAAGTTAGGCCGGAGGCGGTAACCATAATACGGTGATGACAGAATAGGTAATGGGAGATAATAGATGAAGATAAGGACCAAATTGATCCTTTTATCCGTGGTCTTCGCCGTCCTTGTAATCGCGATCGGTTCCATCATGCTTCTGGCCTTTAGGCAGGTGAACAAAGAAATCGAAACACAGCATAGCGGCCACGATATACTGAAACATGTTTTCGAATTGAACATCGTCACCTATGAATACTTTATACACCACGGCAAAAGAATGCAGCGGCAATGGGGCCTGAAGTATGATTCCTTAGGAAAGCTACTGTCTGATTGGATGTGGAAAGAAGAGAAAGAGGGGCCCTCAGAAAGACTATCCATAATAAAATCAATAATTTCAAATTACAAAGCCCTCGGGGATCTCTTTTCGAACCTGCAGGCCAATCTGATGAACAGGAAAGGGCTGGTCAAAAACAAGGGCCCTGAGGAAGAGATTGACCTTACCTTTGCCTTAGAAGAGAGGCTGGCAGCGCAGGCCCTGATGAGGGCCCAGGAGATTGTAACAAGAGCATATGAATTTACCGAACTTGCGGAGAGGGAAATAACCCGGGTGCAACAGAAAAGTTATCTGATTGTCCTCTCTTGTATCATTGGCTTTCTGCTCTTCTCATCCTACATCTTATTCCTGGTTGTCAGAGGCATCGCCGGGCCCATAGGCGAGCTGACAAAAGCAGCAGAAACATTTGGAAGAGGAGATCTGAAATATAGGGTGAACCTAAACACAAAAGATGAGACCGCAACCTTGGCAACAGCTTTTAACGAGATGGCTGGAAAACGCGAACAAGCTGAGGAGGCAATTTCTAGGGCCAAAATGCGTCTCGAATATCTTCTTACCTCCAGCCCAACTGTGATTTATGTCTGTCGTCCTTCAGGCGATTTTGGCGCCACTTTCATCAGCGAGAACATCGTCTCTCAGACCGGTTATAAACCCAGGGAATTTACCGAGGATCCATCGTTTTGGGCTGATCATATCCACCCGGAAGATTCGCCTCAGGTCTTTGACGGACTGTCAGCCCTGTTTGAAAAGGGTCGGCATGCACACGAATACCGTTTCCAATACAAGGACGGAACCTATCGGTGGATGCGCGATGAGCTTTATCTGGCGAGGGATTCAGATGGCAACCCTGTGGAGATAATTGGCAGTTGGACTGATATCCATGAGCGCAAGCTGGCAGAGGAGGCGCTGCGAACAGCCCAAGAGCAACTGATCCGAAAGGAAAAACTCGCCATCCTGGGCCAATTGGCAGGAGGAGTCAGCCATGAGCTTAGAAACCCACTGGGAGCTATCAAAAACGCCTCCTATTTCCTTAGAATGGTCCTGGAAAATCCCGAACCGGAGGTCAAGGAAACCCTGGAGATCCTGGAAAGGGAGGTGGAAACCTCCAACCGAACCATCACCTCTCTGCTGGACTTTGCTCGTGCAAGGTCCCCATCCAGGGACCACATTGGTTTGAACACCCTGGTTGAGGAGGCACTGTCGCGTGTTTCCATACCGGATGACATTGAAGTTGTGAAGCAACTGCAAGAGCCGGTGCCTGACATATTTGCCGATCAGGACCAGATCCTTCAGGTCTTTGGAAACATCATTTTTAACGGGATTCAGGCCATGAGTGACAGCGGGCGATTGACCATCACGTCAAAAATCGAAGGTCAGGATTGGATCGCGGTCTCTTTCACCGACACGGGTAAAGGCATCCCAAAGGAAAAACTGGAAGAGGTCTTCGAACCGCTGTTTACCACCAAGGCCAGGGGGATTGGGCTGGGCCTGGCAATCAGCAAGATGTTTATTGAACAGCACGGAGGCACTATCCGGGTTGAAAGCGGGGTGGGGAAGGGGAGCACGTTTACGGTTCGGTTACCCACAAAGAATTGACTATTGACTATTGAATATTGAATATTGAAGATTTGTTGACGAGAAATGAACAGCGAAGCCCTAAAAAAGAGAACAAAAGAATTTGCTCATCGCTGTGTTAAGTTGGCAACGGCCTTACCTATGTTAAAAGAAGCTGAAGAACTTACAGCTATTTTCGCTTCATCGAGGAAGACTGCAAGGAAAAAAACGGAAAGTTGATCATTACAGATATTTTTTAATCAATATTCAATATTCAATATTCAATATCTGTGACCGGGGGACAGAACGTGAAAAACGAGCGAAAAGCAACAGGGAACACCAACATCCTCATCGTTGATGATGATGAGAGTATCTGTAAGAGCCTTTCTCTCATACTTGGAAGAAAGGGTTACGACACAGATACCGCCGGGACTGGAAGCAAAGCATTGGAAATGGCGCGGAAGCGGTCGTTCAATGTGATCATTCTGGACCTCAAACTCCCGGACATGGAAGGGGTGGACCTGCTTGCCCCGCTCAGGCAGCTCCAGCCCGAGACCGCCCTTATCATGGCAACGGCATTTGCTTCAACCGAAACGGCAGTAAAGGCACTTAACGAGGGTGCAACGTCTTATGTCATCAAGCCTATGAATATGGATGAAGTCCTGGCCAAAGTGAAAGATGTCATTGAAAAGCAGCGTCTGGTAAATGAGAAGCGACAGGCAGAAAAGGCACTTCAGAAGAGCGAGGAAAGATACAGGTTATTGGTTGAAACAATGAATGAAGGGTTGGCCACAGTAGACGAAAATGGAATGACCACCTACGTCAATGACAGATTCACCAAGATGGTTGGATATTCCACAGATGAACTTATCGGTAGACCGGCAACCCTTGTGTTGGATGAGGAGAACCAGAAAATCGCAAGAGAACGCTGGGAAGCCAGAGAAAAGGTGGATATAGCATCTCACGAGATTGTTCTCACCCGAAAAGATGGTACGAAAGTACATACGATCGTTTCCCCAAGACCCATTTTCGATAGCGACAAAAAGTATACGGGAATTCTCGGCGTCTTCACCGACATTACCGAGCACAAGCAGATGCAGGAGGAACTGCTGAAGGGCAGAAAACTTGAATCCCTGGGTGTAATGGCCGGTGGGCTGGCACATGATTTCAACAACATAATGACTGTGATTATGGGCAATGTATCTCTTGCAAAGGCCCAACTGGATCCAAACCACAAGATCTTCCCGCGCCTGGTGGAAGTGGAAAAGGCCTCAATAAAGGCAAGGGAGTTGACTTCAAGTTTTGTCACTTTTTCGAAGGGAGGCGAACCAATCAAGAAAACCCAGCCTGTTGTCAATCCCATTGAGGCTCCCACAACGCTTGCACTCTCCGGCTCCAATATAACCAGCGACCGTTCTTTCCCTGACGACCTCTGGCTGGTTGAAATCGATGAAATCCAGATAGGCCGAGTCATCCAAAATCTGGTTGCCAACGCGAGGGAGGCAATGCCCGATGGCGGAAAGATAAGGATATGTGCTGAAAACATGCTTCTCGACGCCGGAAACAGGCTCTTTCTGAAAGAGGGCAAATATATAAAGATATCCATCCAGGATCAAGGGGTGGGTATATCTGGAGAACAACTCGCCAATATATTTGATCCCTATTTTTCAACAAAAGAGATAGGAACCCAAAAGGGGATGGGAATGGGGCTGGCCACCGTGTATGCCATAATCAAGAATCATGATGGGCATATCACAGTGGATTCGGAAGTTGGTGTCGGGACGACCGTTCATATCTACCTGCCCGCCTCACAAGGAGACCCTTGAAAAACGCCCCCTTTTGGCCAATCTCGGCGTCAGGCTCAAATTTCAATCCTCGAAATATTCAATATATTCCTGTGGTTGAAATTCTCGCCTTCCTTGACCTTGACCAAAATTGAACGTTTTTCAAAGGTCTCCTAAATTTGGGGACGTCCTTAACAAACTGTACATATTCGGATTTGCGGGCTCGGGGGACGCGGGTTTGGTTATCCTCAGAGGCGATTTTGTCTATTACCGCTTCAGCGACTCATGGAGTAATGGAGTACCGGAGTGATGGAGTGTTGAAAGATCTACCTGATCACCTACGGAGGTAATAGACAAATCCAGTTTCTGAAAACTCATGGCCGCTTATCGTTTTTCCAACTCTCCACTACTCCAACGCTCCACTACTCCAAGTCAATCCTCTCAGGCAGAGCCACTTGTCTCTGACCTGGCCCTGAAGACCAGGATTTCTATTTTAGAATAAAGATCGGTTGGCTTTTAGATCGTTTGCAAATCAGTATTGCCCTCCATGTGCCTTCTTTATCTGATCCCGGTCTACCTCTCCGTCCTCTGCCTTTGGTAAGGAATCTACAAACACCACGTGTTTTGGCTTTTTGTATCTTGCGATCTTGGATGCCACGAAATCGATCAGTTCCTGCGGATCCAAAGACTTCCCGGGTTCCAAGACACATATGGCCTTGATGGCCTCTCCCCATTGTTTATCAGCCACACCGATAACGCTTGTCTCGGCAACGTCAGGGTGCTCCAGGATCGTTTTTTCAACTTCAGCCGGATACACATTCTCTCCACCCGGCTTTATGAGCTCCTTCTCGGCCTTCCGTTTTACATACCAGAGGTATCCATCTTCATCGAACCGGCCGATATCCCCCGTGTGGTGCCAGCCATTACGGAAGGTATAGGCGGTATCCTCGTCGCGTCCCCAATAACCCAGGAAGACCACGGGAGAGCGGACACAGATCTCACCCGGTGTCCCTACGGGGACCTCCCTGTCGTGGTCGTCAAAAAGGGCAACCCTGGCCAGGGGCATGGGTTTCCCCGCACTGCCGGGCCTCTCTTCCATGGGTCCTCCTGTGACAGGGAGGGCCTCGGTCTGGCCAAACCCGGTCCCGATAACGACATTTGGCACAAGCTCTTTAAAACGCATGATGTTTTCCGGGCTATCCATACCCCCCACCTGTCTCAGGCTTGAGAGGTCGTATGCCCCCCCTGCTTCCTCATATTTATCCAGGATCATCTGAAGGATCGGTGCAAAGTGAAAAAAGTTGGTGCCTTTCTCCTTCTCTATGAGTTTGAGGGTAAGTTCCGGGTCAAAACGCTCCACAATCGCATTCTTCCCCCCGGCGTGCATCACTGCCATTGCCAAGGATAGTGCGGCAATGTGAAACAGCGGAAGGATACAGATGTGGCAGTCGTCCGGGCCGAGACGGTTGCGAACCATGATCTGCATGTTGGCATGGACCACATTGGATTGACTCAAAAGGGCGCCCCGCGGTTCTCCGGCCACGGCCGCCGTATGGATAATTACAAACCCGGAATCCGATGGGACATCAAATTCCGCGTCAGCGCCATCCTCTGAGTAAAGATCCTCAAACAGTTGAAACCGTTCGGACGCCTCTCCTCCTCCAATGGTGTAGCACCCCTCGATGGAGTCGACCTTGCCGGCTGCCTCTTCAACCGTTTTTCTGTATTCAGGGCCGGCAAAGACAAACTTTGGCGTACAGTCGCTCAGGACAAACTCCACCTCATTCTGCTGAAATCGCCAATTTACCGGAAGCAAAATCGCCCCCAGCTTTGCCACCGCGCCGTACAATACCATAAACTCATCGCAATTATGGGCCACGATCCCCAGCCTATCCCCTTTCTCAACACCCAACTTCACAAGTCCTGCGGCCAGCCTATCGCACTTTTCCTTAAACTGGCTGTGGGTCAACCGGACGTCATTGAAGACAACCGAATCACGGTCAGGATAGATCTGAGCATTGCGGCAGATGACATCATAAAGGTTAAAATCCTGAGTTTTCATCTCTCACCTCCTCTGTTTCTTCAAATGGTTATGGTGAAATCGGAGATGACAAAGATCCAAGGATCTCTATCTCAAAATTCCGAAGTCCGAACCCCACTTCTTCTACGAAAATTTATTCTGAGATATACGGAAGGGGCCAGATCTTGAAGTAATCTCTGATCCTGATCCATACCCCCACGAGTCCCTCAGGCTCGAAGATGATGAACAGGATAATGAGACCGCCGAAGACAACTTCCTTCATGGGTCCGAGATACATTGTGAAATTGGGATCATAGACCCGGGCGATAAAGCTTACAAGGAGGTCCAAAAGAACGGGCACGAGGGTAACGAAAATAACACCAAAGACGGTACCCACCAGTCTTCCCAGACCCCCGACCAGGACCATGGCCAGAAAGATGATGGAGTTGATAAAGACATATTCCTCTGGTATGGCGGTTCTGAGCAATCCGGCAAAGAGGGCCCCGCCGACTCCTGCATAAAAGGCACTGATCGCGAAGGATAGGAGTTTGTATCGAAAGATCGATATTCCGATGATCTCGGCGGACACATCGTTGTCGCGGATGGCAATAAAGGCACGGCCGATCTTGGAGCGTGTGATGTTTTTTGCCCCCCACATGAAGAAAATCGCCAATACAAAGAGGAACAAGAAATAGGCCTGATTTTTCTGGAGTGAGATCCCAAAGAGGTCGGGTGTCGGCAGTTCAATGCCCCTTATCCCTCTGGTGAGATTGTCCCAATGGATGATCGTGTATTCGATCACAAACTGGAACGCAAGGGTGGCTACCATAAGGTAGAACCCCTTTATGCGGAGGGAAGGAATCCCCACGATTATTCCAAACAGGGCCGCCATCAGGCCGGCAACCAATATGGATAGTATAAAGGGGCAACCGAATTCAGTGATCAAGAGGGCCGACGTGTATGCCCCCACACCCATAAAAGCGGCATGACCAAGGGACAACAACCCGGTAAACCCTATCAGGAGTTGGAGTCCGATGGCCGCTATGAGGTTAACGAGGATCAGGTTCCCGATAAAATAGTGGTATTCATTTGCACCTATGCCGAACATGGATGCCACCAAGGTGATGGCCACCGCGATAAGAAGAATGAGAAACCATACCCTCATGAACCGTGTGCGAAAGATCCTTTCATCCTCTCTATAGCTGTACACAGCGGTTGAAGAAAAATAGTCGCTATAGATCTCTGAAAACGATCTCACTACCTTACCTCCTCAATAGCCACTTTCCCCTTAAAGGTTGACCCGCGACCGTCTTCATAACGTATCTGGATGTCCAGATCGTGTTCCTTCCTGTCTTGATATAAATCCTCAATCAGTGCCTGGTACCTCTCGTTGACAAAGCCCCTCCGGATTTTTCTTGTCCGCGTAAGTTCCCCATCATCGGGGTGAAGCTCTTTGAGCAGGATGGCAAAGCGCCTTATCCTGATATTTTCAGGGAACCGCTCACAGATCTTTTTTGTCTCGTTACGCACCAGTTCGTAGACTTCGGGTCTCTGGGACAGATCCTGAAAGGTAGTAAAAGATATACCCCTCTTTTTGGCCCAGTTGCCCACATTCTCCAGATCAATGCTCACGATGGACGTGACATATTGTCTCTCATCCCCACATATCAGTGCCTCATGGATGTAAGCACTGAATTTCAGGCGTGTTTCAATGTCCTGGGGGGCAAACCTGGTGCCATCCTCAAGTGTCATGATGTCCTTTGCCCGATCAAAGACATAGAGATGTCCATCCTCCCCAAAATACCCGGCATCACCTGTTCGAAGGAAACCGTCCTCGGTAAATCCTTCCCTTGTGGCCTCTTCGTTCTTGTAGTACCCCAGATGGGTATTCTTTCCGCGCACAAGGATCTCGCCATCCTCTGAAAGCTTGATTTCCACGTCAGGGATAGCCACCCCTACCGTCTCTGGCCTCACATCATCTTCCCAATGGGTAGTGGCGATCCCCGAGCACTCAGACTGGCCGAAGACTTGGCGGAGATCCATCCCCAGGGCCTTGAAATATTTGAAGACCTCCGGGGAGATAGCCCCTCCCCCTGTCACTGCAATCCTGACCCGTCCAAGACCCACCTTGTTTTTTAAAGGCCGCAGGACCAAAAACGTGAAGGCGCGGTGCAAAAACCTGTTCCAGTTCCCGGGATCTTTACCCGCCAGTTCGGCATCGGTGCATTTAAGGGCGGTCCCGATGGCCTTGTTATAGAAATATCGTTTGACCACATCGGCGTTATCCATGGCGGCCTGGATGATGGAAATAATAAACTCCCAGACAATGGGGGTCCCGCCAAAATAATAGGGCTGAAGCTCCAGGAGATCCTTTCGAAGCGTCTCAGTCTCTTCAGGAAAATTGTAGTGGGCACCCACCATGAGAAACCGGATGACAGCATATAATTGCTCCCCAATCCAGGGCAAGGGGGCTGCTGAGAGAAGCTCGTCACCCCTTCTCATTTCCACGACTTTACCGTAGCTCTTGGATGCCTCGATGAGGTTTTCGTGGCTGAGGATGGAAAGCTTTGGTTTGGCCGTGGTCCCTGAGGTGGTCAGCATCATGGCCGGCTGAGCAGGGTCCAGCTTTTCCACCAGTTTCAAGAGATAGTCTTTTTGACCCTTTTCCTCTTCAGTACCTATTTCAAGGACCTTCTCAAAACGCTCCAGGAATGGATATTCCCCGTAGTAGTGGCTCATGCCCCGGGAGTCCCAGACAATCACCTTCTCCACCTGATCTTTGATCTGCTCCCAGATAACGAGGATTTTGTCCACCTGCTCCTGATCCCGAACCACCAGAAATCTTGCTTCGGAATAAGAGATGAGATACGCCACCTCCTCGGCGAGGCTGTCAGGGTATGCACCGGTGGGAAGACCTCCAGCGGCCATACACCCAAACTCGGCAATAATCCATTCGGGTTTGTTGTCCCCGATGATGGCCAAATTGTCATCAATCTCGAAACCCAGTGCCCTCAGACCCAGGGCGAATCGCTGGACATTATCCCTAAACTGGCGCCATGTCATGGGACTCCAGACCCCATATCTCTTCTCTCGCATGGCCACTTCATCGGGCATTTCGGTTGCGTTTTTGACGATAAAGCCTATCAGAGTATCTTCCAGCATGATCCCCCTACCCCTGCCTTTGCCTGCCCAGATAGGCTTCGATGACCTTGGGATCCGCCTGGACTTTTTCGGGTGAACCCTCTGCAATCTTGGTCCCGAAATTAAGGACACAGACGCGATCCGAAAGATCCATGACAGCGGCCAAATCGTGTTCAATCCAGATAATGGTCACCCCCAAATCCCTTTGGACATCCAGGATATAGCTTGCGATGTCCTCCTTCTCTTCAACGGCCATGCCCGACATGATCTCGTCCAAAAGAAGCAATTTTGGTTTCATGGCCAGGGCGCGGGCCATATCGACCCTTTTGCGAACCCCGAGGGGAAGGATTCCAACGGGAGAATAGCGAAAACTTGAGAGGCCCATAAAATCGATGATCCCTTCCTCGATCTCTTTTCGGTGCGTCATCTCATCCCGGACGATATTGGGGAGTCGAAAAAAACTCCCCAGGATGGAAAACTTCATAAGAAAGTGACGGCCCAGCTTGATGTTATCCAGGACGGTCATGCCATGGAACAATTCCACCTTCTGAAAGGTCCTGGCTATCCCAATGGTGGCTACGACGTGCGGTTTGAGGCGGTTTAGTTCCTTTCCGTCGTAGATAATTCCACCGCCGTCAGGCCGGTAATGCATATTGATGCAGTTAAGCAGACTGGTCTTTCCTGCGCCATTGGGCCCAATAATGGAGAATATCTCGCCCCTTTGTACGGACAGACTGATACCCGTCAGCACCTGTACTCCCCCAAAAGAGAGTTGCAGATCCTCGATCTTCAAGAGGATATCCCCATTCCCCCCTGTTATAGCCATCGTTTTCGTCTCTTGTATCGTTTTGCGTCCTTGTAGCTCTTACGTTCCTTTTTTCCGGACCCCAGGTAGAACTCACGCACATCCTCATTTTCCAGAAGCTCTTGAGCGGTTCCGTCAAGAACAATACGCCCCATCTCAACCACATAGCCGCGTTTTCCGATACCAAGGGCTGCATGGGCGTTTTGCTCCACAAGAACGATGGTGATGTCCGTCTGGTTGAGTTGGCTGATGATACTGAAAAGTTCCTCGGTGATGAGTGGGGCCAACCCAAGGGAGGGTTCGTCCAAGAGCAATATCTTGGGCTTGGTCATCAGGGCCATACCGATGGCCAGCATCTGCTGTTCCCCTCCTGAGGCATAGCCGGCCCTCTTGCCTTTCATGGGGCGCAGGACCGGGAAATAGCCAAAGACCTCTTCCATGTCGGCCTTCACCCGTTTGTCCCATCGGGAGAATGAGGCAGCTCCCAGATTTTCCTCGATGGTAAGGTACCAGAAGACCGGCCGGTCCTCCATCACATAGGTAACGCCATATCGCTTCATGATGTCGGTGGCATCGAGGCCTTTGATGGAGGTCCCGTCCATCTTGATATCTCCCTCGATAATATCTCCGTCGTAAAACTCGATCATACCGGAGACTGAACGGAGAAGGGTGGTCTTTCCGGCGCCATTGGCCCCGATGATGATCAGGACCTCGCCATCCTTGACCTCCAGGGAGATCCCGTTCAGAACCGAGATCACGTCGTGGTAAACTACCCTCAGGTTTTCAATGGAAAGCATTTTTACACCCTTTCTATCCGGACGGTCCCGAAAAGGCCGTAGGGCCGGATAAAAAGAACGATCAACAGGAGAATATAGGGGGCCACATCCTTGAAGCCGATCAGGCCCATGGGCTCTAGGTATGCCCCGGCAAGTGCCTCGCACATACCCACAATGACCCCGCCCACCAGTGCCCCGCCAATGCTGTCCATCCCACCAATGAGCACCACGGGTATAGCCCGAAGACCCACAAACCCCATGCCCACCTGAAGGGCACCAAAGTTGGATATCATGATCCCTGCAACGGCGATGCAGAGCGCGCTGATGGCCCAGACAATCAACAGGATAAAGCGGGCGTTGATCCCAAAGGCCATGGCCTTGGCCTGGTCTTCAGAGGTGGCACGGATGGCCAGACCCCATCGTGTGCGAAAAAGAAAGACAATAACCAGCCCAAAGGTCAACAAGGATAGAATCCCGGCCCAGATCGGGTCCGATAGAAACAGAAAATCCCCCATCTCAATTGTGATATCGGGCAGGTCGAGAAAGAAGGGATAGGCATGTGATCCCCAGATAAGCTGTATGCAACCCCTCAAGAAAAAGCCCAGCCCCAGGGTTACTATGGTCATTGAGATGGGAGAGCGTCCAAGGAGGGGCTTGATGGTAATTCGTTCCACCATGGACCCCACAATCCCCGCGGCCAGCAACCCCAGGGGAAAGGCAATGATGAAGCGAAGAAGGGGGCTGGGGACAAGGGATGGAAGATTCAGGCCAAAAAACAGGACACAAAAGATTAGGAAACCGGTCACAAGCCCTGAGGGAAGGGCAATCAGGAAGCGAGCGCTTATATCGAAAAACAGGACATAAGAGAAGAACAAAAAAATCAGCGCTCCCAAAGGAAGGGCCCTATGCCATGGAAGTGTTTCGTTGAAAAACAGGACATAAAAGAGGAATGAACCGAGGATAAGGAACTCTCCGATAGCAAAGTTGAATGCCTCTGAGGCCTTGAATATAATAACGATACAAAGACCCAGAAGGGCATAGACCAGTCCCACCAATATTCCAGAACCCAGGGTCTGAACAAGATCGATCATGATGACCTCTTCCCCCCTCCCAGACACTCTCTCTTGTCGTAGATGCCGTTACCTCTCTACCACTTGATCTCGTCCGTATTGATCCAGTCGGTAATGGGGTACACGCCTCCCGTGGGCACCATCTTGTCACCCATCTTGACCATCTTGACCTTGGCCTTGAAGATCTGCAGCATGGGTATGGTGTGGGACTTGTAAGAGAATGTCTTTCCGCCAAACATACCTTTGAAGTCCCAGACCATATTATCAAGGGCCTTTTTGACCCCTTCGCGGGTGAGTTCACCGGCATTGTCGGCATCCGTAAGGGCCTTTTGGAGCATGAAGGCATAGGTCAACCCCTCCATGTAGAGGAACATATCCTTGATCCCCCCCTTTAGCCCCTTTTTGTATTCTTCGGGCCGGTACTTCTGGGCAAATTCATGGGCAAGTTTCACCATCGCGTTGTCCTTGGGGTACTTTGCCCTGGGTACGGGATCGGAGAAAGGCCGGGTAGCTACCCCAATATAGCCATCAAAGGCCTCCTGCGCCACCAGGACCGGAAACCTTCCGGTGGTATAATGGGTCCCCATGAGCTGGGCCTTTGGTATGATCTTCTTGAGGGTCTTAAAAAAGATGGCGGTGTAGCTTGTAGCCCCTGAATAACCGTGATAAATCACATACTGGGCCTTGGCCTTCCGGAGCTGCATGCATTCGTTGGTGGCAGAGGTGGCGGTGTAAGGATACTCGATCTCGGCGACCACATCAAAACCAAGCTTCTTTGCATAGGCGATACCTTCGGGGGTGCCATCCCTGCCCCATGCGGTGGGACTATAAACAAAGGCGACCCTTGGCTTGCCTTTGCCCTTGTGGTTTTCCTTTATCCACCTCATGAGGACCTTTATCTGGTCGCCATAGGTGGCGCCCAAAGAGTAATAATAAGGATACTTTGAAGGACCACCCTCGGCGCCGAAGATCTCCGTGGAGTAAGAACCGTCGAGCCACGGGATCTTTTGCTCCTTGTTGACCTTCTCAATCAAGGGTTTGAGGCCGCCGGTGATATATCCGGTGGCCATAAGGAGTTCGTCCGGCGGGTGTTCTGCAGTGTACTTGCTGAAATTGGCCACCTCAACGGTGGGGTTATAGCGAAAATCTTCCAGAAACCATTTGATCTTCTTACCGTTGACTCCGCCCCCTTCGTTATTGACCCAGTTCATGCCATCAATAAATCCCCATCCAAATTCAGGCAGGGAGCCCACAGGGCCGCTCATGGGAAACTGGGAAAGGGTCTTTATCTCTTTTGCTGAAATAGGACCAACAAGAAAAAAAACCATTGCCAGGATAGACGCAAAAACCAAGAATGCTCTCTGTTTCATGACTGCTCCTCCTTTATTTAGGAAAGGCCCGCCATTACGAACCTCGCCCCCGGTAAAAGTTGGACAAATGTCTTTCTTGCTCTTTTTTTCACCTCCTTTTAAAAAATTTCATTGGTTGCTGAAACGGTATTTGTGGAAAGGGCCTCCTTTTGGCCCCAGACAGGTGATGATAATCTTGGAGATGGTGACACGGATTTTGGAATATTTTGGCAGGAATTATTTGGGTCTATGGAAAGATGGTTTAACTGAGCAGAATGTGCATGAGAGCGCGTGTGTGGTATGCTCAATGCGTGTACCCCTCTAACTGTTATGGTTGGTTGATCAAGAAATCAAACAAGACCTTAGAGAAACGGTTCCCCTTTGTCAAGGGACTATTTAGGTGCTTTATGCCTTATATGGGCGGTGTCCCGTGGTTTTTTGCCCGCCGTGGCAGTTTTTCTTTCTTTTTGCTTGTGATCTTTAAGGCCTCAATGATCTTTTTCCTCGTGTTTTTGGGTTCAATGATTTCATCCACCATCTGTGCGGTCCAACTCCCGGCGGCTTCGAAAACATCCACCTTCTCCCTTGACCTGTTCAGGTATCCCTCGTAGGCGTCTTCCTCGATACCTTTCCCGTAAACCTCCCGGTAGTCCAATTGAGAAGCCTCTACGGCGAATTGAGCGATGGGCCAGGCGTAAGTCAGGTCCGCCCCCATGCTCTTCACGGCGCCCATGATCATGCCCCCTGCATCGGCATAGGCCTCGCGCAGGACAATGCTTATCTTGGGTACGGTGGCGGTAGCGTAGACATCGGCGATCTTGCCCACATGCCTGATCAGACCTCCGGCTTCCTCGGCCTCGCCCGGCACCACGGGGGGTGTGTCCACCAGGTTGACCAGGGGGACGTTGTACGCGTCAAGTGCCTGCAGAAAACGGTAGTACTTGTCGCAGGAGTCCCGCTCCAGAATACTTCCCGGATAACGGGGATTGTTGGCCACAAGGCCCACAACCTGGCCGCTAAACCGGCAGAAGCAGGTGATCAGATTCTTGGCGTACTCATCCTTTATCTCGAAGTAATCTCCCTCGTCGGCCAGTTCCTTGATGACGTCATGCATGTCATAGACCTGATCCAATTCATCGGGGACAATGCTGATCAGAGAATCAGTTTCGCGGGCCGGATCATCGGTCCGTTCCCATTCGGGCGGTTTTTCCCTAAAGCTCTGGGGCAGGTAACGGAGCAGTTCGCGGCATTTATGAATGGTCTCCTCGTCGTCATCGCCAATGGCGTCGCAGGTGCCGCTGAACTGCATATGGTAGTCGGCGCCGCCCACGTTGCGGCCCATTTTTTCCGAGGTGGCTGCCTGTGTCTGCCGCGGCCCCCCGAGCCACATGTTGGCCGAAACCCGGCTCATGAGCAGGAAGTCACAAAGGGCCGGAATATATGCCCCGCCGGCGATGCAGGGCCCCATAAGGACCGTAATCTGTGGAATAACACCCGAATACACCGACTGGAGTCTGAACTGCCAGTCCAGACCGGCCATGGGCACGTCCCGGTACCCGAGCCTGCCGCCGGAAGAGTCCAGAAGGATGACGTAGGGAATCCCCCACATTGCGGCCATTTCGATGGGCCTTGAGAACTTGAGCATGTGCTGGGCACCCACAGATCCCCCAAGGACCGTGAAGTCGCTCGCGTGGACCATGGTCAGGCGGCCGTGGATTTGTGCGGTGCCAACGACAGCTCCGTCGCAGGGGGCCTCCGGTATTCTCCCGTCAATGCGGACGCTCGTGGTGCCCACGCAGGAACCCAACTCACTAAAGCTTCCGGGGTCGATCAGGGCCTCTATCCTCTCCCGTGCCGTCAGTTTACCCCGGCTGTGTTGCCTCTCGATATGTTTGATGCCCCCGCCCTGGAGGTTCTTCTCCTGAATTTCGTGATATCTCCGGATGGCCTCTTCCATTCTCTTGCCCATTCTCACGATACTCCCTTCCTTAGGTTACGATTTAAGCGGGTTTGATATAACGTTTCTTCTCCGGCACCTCTTCCTGTTTGTCCATTGTTGCTTGGAGTGCCTTGACGATCCTGGAACGCGTCTCTCTGGGATCGATCACTTCATGGACCGTGTACCAGGTGGTAAAAATTTTCCCAAAGGTCATGACGCTGAACTGTTCCTTGAGGATGCTCAGAAAAAAGTTGTAGACCTCGTCATAGTTGCCCTCTTCCTTTGCCTTGGCCAACTCCTTGTGAAATACTGCGTGGACAATCATCTCCGGCCCGGTGGGTGCGAACTCCGTGGTGGGCCAGGCATAGATAAAATCAGGCCCCATCTTGCTGCAGCCCATGACGATGTTGGATCCGCCGTAGGAGCGTCTCAACACGATGGTGACTTTCGGATTGGTAAGATGTGAGTAACCATGCAGGTTCTTCGCCCCGTGCCTGATGACCCCCATCCGTTCCCATCTGTCTCCGGGCGGGAATGCCGTGGTGTCGGACATGGTCACCAGCGGGATGTTAAAGGCATCGAGAAACATCAGGAATCGGTCATATTTGTCGGAGGAATCCGGTTCCATGATGCCGCTGAGTTCCTCCGGGTTGCTGGCGGCGATGCCTGCAGGCATGCCGTCAAACCGGGCAAACCCGGTGACCATGTTTGGGGCGAAATCCTCCTTTAATTCGAAGAATTCGCCGTTATCCACTATGAGTTCAATGATCTCATGGACGTCGTAGGTGAACTTTGGGTCGTCCGGCATGATATTGAGCAGGGCTTCTTCCTGTCTTTCCGGGTCGTCGTCGGATTCCATGACTGCCGGTTTTTCCCAGCAGTTCTGGGGCACAAAATCGAGCAGACGCTTTGCCAGCTCGATGGCCTCTTCGTCGCTGTCGGCGAGCAGGTCGCATTGGCCGCTCTTTTCCATGTGGAAGTCGCCCGATCCCGCGTCATCCGACTCCATCTCCCCTCCCAGCCATAAGAACCCGGTATTGCGATTGATAATCAGGAAATCGGACAGGACCGGCACCTGAGCCAGGGGGCCCGTGCAAGGCCCCAGGAGCAAAGATATCTGTGGGATGACGCCTGAGTAAAGGCAATAGGTCCTAACGAGCCGGGCCATGCCGTGAAGCCCCACAAACCCATTCTTGAAACTGATCCTGGAACCGGCCGAATCAAACATGCCGATGATGGGCATTTGCTCCTGCCCGGCCATCTGGACCAGTTCAGCGATTTTCCAGATCCCCTGGTCTCCGATGGAGCCGGACATGACCGTGAAGTCCATGGAATATACCATCACCGGCCTTCCATTTATCTTTGCCAGTCCAATGACCACGCCTTCGGCCGGGCTCGGCCTTCCCTCTCCTTCCAGGGGGAGGCGAAACTCCCTCACCAGGGAGCCGATTTCTTCAAAGGTGCCCTTATCTGCAAGCCGGTCGATCCTTTCCCGGGCCGTCAGTTTGCCCAACTGGTGCTGCAGTTCAACACGTTCTTTTCCGCCCGCCTCAAGGTTTTCCTCACGGACTTTAACGAGCTTATCCAGATAGCCGTCCATCCATTTGCCCATAGCATCTATCTCCCGAGATCACTGGTCGAGACCTTTGAAAAACGCCTCCTTTTGGCCAATCCCCCGCCTGTAACGGGACAGGTCGGCGTCAGGCTCAAATTTCAATCCTCGAAATATTCAGTGTATTCCTGTAGTTGAAATTTTCGCCTTCCCCTCCGGGGCGTAGGCTCTACGGGCCGGAGGCTTGATGTTGACCAAAATTGAACATTTTTCAAAGGTCTCTATTCAGGTATTCATTATTCGGTCGCCTTCAAAAGCATACCCTCAAACAAATTGAGGGCCAGGATAATCGTAGTTTATTTGAATGTCAAAGAAGAAATAGGGGACGTCCTTGACAAACTGTACATATTCGGATATGGACTCAAACATCTGCTCCTCGGAGGAAGACGATGCCAAGACAAGCAAGGCTCGATGTCCCCGGCACTCTGCATCATGTGATCATTAGGGGAATTGAAAAAAGAAAGATCGTAGATGACGATCGGGACCGACTGGAATTTGTCTCTCGTCTAGGGAAAATCGCCACCGAAACCAACACTTCCATCTATGCATGGGCGGTGATGAACAACCATGCTCACATCCTTTTGAGGAGCGGACCAGCCGGGTTACCCGGATTTATGAAAAGGTTTTTGACCGGCTATGCCATCTATTATAACCAGCGACATCAACGCCACGGACATCTATTCCAGAACCGTTACAAGTCCATCATATGCGAGGAAGACCCCTATTTCCAGGAGCTGGTTAGATATATCCATTTGAATCCGCTGAGAGGGAAACTGGTTGAATCACTGGCCAGCTTGGATCGGTATGTGTGGTGTGGCCATTCGGTGTTGATGGGCAGGATCAAAAGGGAATTTCAGGATAGGGATTATGTGCTTAAATGGTTTGGCACAACAGAGGGCGATGCCAAGAGAGCTTACCGGAAGTTTGTGAAGAGCGGCATTGGTCAGGGCCGTCGTTCCGATCTGACCGGTGGTGGCCTGATGCGATCTCAGGGAGGGTGGGCGGCTGTCAATGCCATGCGCAGGAGTGGGGTGCGTGAGAAGTCGGACGAGCGCATCCTGGGCGGTGGTGAATTTGTGAGCCAACTTATTGAACAGTCCGATGAAATAAGGAAAGAGCAGTTTTTAGACGGGAAAGGCCTTCAACACATATCTCACTTGATTGAGGAGATTTGTGCGAAGGAAGGGGTTAGTGTTGAGGCCCTCAAGGCAGGGAGTCGTCGGAGGGAGGTCTCGAAAATAAGGTCTCGACTGGTTGGCAAACTCGTGGAAGAATGCGGGCTCTCATTGACTGAGGCTGGACGACAACTTGGTGTCTCGGCTTCTGCGGTGGCCATCACTCTTCGAAGGCGGGATGAGCAAAAGAGAAGTTAGTATAGTTTCTAAAGGACGTCCCCTACGGAGGTTTGGATAATGTTTTCAAAAATTCTTGTTGCAAATAGAGGTGAAATTGCGCTCAGGGTAATCAGGGCCTGCAAAGATCTGGGGGTAAAGAGCGTCGCGGTTTATTCCGAAGCAGACGCCGCCTCCTTGCATCTCCAGCTGGCTGATGAGCAGGTATGTATAGGACCTCCCATCAGCTCGGAAAGCTATCTAAATATGGAAGCCATCATACATGCGGCCAAAAAGACAGGAGCGGAGGCTATACATCCCGGCTACGGATATTTGGCGGAAAGTGAGGAATTTGCCAAGGCATGCGAGGAGCTTGATCTTGTCTTTATCGGCCCGACGCCTCAAAACTTGAAACTGGCAGGAGACAAGATTACCGCCAAGGGTGTTATGGAAGATGGTGGTGTGCCCATCATTCCGAGCAGTCCGGGCGGGGTGGAAACGGTAGAAGAGGCCATCCCATTATCAAGTGATATGGGCTATCCTCTGATGATAAAGGCCTCGGGCGGGGGCGGGGGCCGCGGCATGAGGATCTGCCAGAACGAGAAGATGGTTCTTGAAGAATTTTCAGTGGCAAAAATGGAGGCCCGCGCCGCCTTTGGAAACGACGAGGTGTATTTAGAAAAATATATTTCAGAACCCCGCCACATAGAATTCCAGGTCCTGGCGGACAGGCATGGCAACGTGATACATCTTGGCGAGCGAGAGTGTACCATACAGAGGCGTTACCAGAAGCTTTTGGAGGAGTCGCCCTCTCCCAGGCTCACCGAGAACCTTAGGGAACGAATGGGGGATGCGGCCGTGACTGCCGCAAGGGCTGTCAAGTATTTCAACGCGGGCACGGTAGAATTCCTTGTGGACAAAGATGACAATTTTTATTTTATGGAGATAAATGCCAGAATCCAGGTGGAACATCCGGTCACAGAACTGGTAACGGGTCTGGACCTGGTCAAAGAACAGATCAGACTTTCATCCGGGGAAGAGCTGGGATATAAATCTGGTGATATCAGACAGAGAGGGTGGGCCATTGAATGCCGGATCAATGCCGAGGACCCGGATAGAAATTTTTTACCGTGCCCCGGGGTCATAGAAGAGTATCATCCTCCAGCAGGTTTTGGTGTGAGACTGGACACCCATCTTTACCAGGGCTATGAATTGCCCATATTTTACGATTCCTTGATCGCCAAGCTTATCTCCTATGATCTTACGAGGGATGGGGCCATTGGGATCATGAGGAGGGCCCTCGAAGAATTCAGGATTTCACCCATAAAGACCACCATCCCGCTGTATCTCAAGATCATGGATGATTCTCTTTTTCAGAAAGGGGAATTCAACACTGCCTTTATCGAAAGATTTGTACCGGATGAAAATGAAGATGAGTAGGGGGCGGATTGCGGCTTTGAACGAATTCCCTCAGACCAGGCCATTGATGAAACACGTGTCTTGCAGGGTGCAGGCGGCAAAGGTGTAACCGTGGACGATACAAAGGGATTCCTCAAGGCATATAACGATTTTAGAGATGCGGTTGACCTCACAAAGAGCGGGTTCTTGCCCAGCCGGGATGATCTGGTCTGGTACATGCTCATGGGGGTCCCGAGGGTGCCGGCGGATGACGATCCGTCTGAAGATTCAGATATTGTTGCCATTGACCAGAGGGTGAACATCTTAAAGGCGGTATTTGTGGAGACCAATAAAAACCAATCAGACGATTTCCTGGACCAGGGGCTCGCCGTCTATGATCAGGCCGGTGAAAGAGCAAAGACCCTGCTAAAGGAAGGAGATTGACCGCAGGAGTAAAGATCCGGGCCCAGAGGACCCGGCTTTGGTTATCCCCGGAGGGGATTTAGTCTACTGCAATTTGAATGGCGCAAGGAGTGATGGAGTACTGGAGTGATGGAGTGTTGAAAGAGCTACCTGATCACCTATGGAGGTAATAGACAAACCCAGTTCCTGAAAACTCACTGCCTTTTATGGTT
>JADHXI010000064.1 GCA_016783065.1 Desulfobacteraceae bacterium
AGGGCCCTGACGAAAAAGCTCAAGGAGTTGAGAGAATACCGCAGGAAACGAGCCGAACAGATCGTGGAAAAACTCAACGGGGAGCTAACCAGGGAAGGAATTGAGAACTTTACCCACGAAGACCTTGAGGCGATCGAAGAGACCGTGAATGGGGCCTTTGGCAGGCCCCATATAGCTGATTATTTGGTGAAGAGGCGTATCGTCGCCACCAGGCAAGAGGCCTTCGAAAAATACCTGGTCAATTGCAATGCGCCCAAGATGCCCGTTTCTCTTGAGGAGGCCTCGGAGTTGATCCGCGGGGCAGGCGGGATGATGGTGTTGGCCCACCCCAATGATCCAAACAGGACCTCGCTCGCCTCCCTGACCGCTTCCACCGAGGAACAACACAGGATAATCGAGGAGACCATGTTGCCTTACCTGGACGGCATCGAATGCTGGCATTCAAGACACACCCCTGAAACGGTTGGTTCATATCTCAATTTTGCCAAACAAAAAGGCCTGTTGGTAACCGGAGGATCAGACTGCCATCAACAGCCAATTATCATGGGGACGGTAGACGTGCCCGCTTATGTGGCCGAGCAATTTGAGGGAAGGTAAGAATAGCGGTGCTTGTGGGTTGGAGGTGGCACAGGTCGCCAAGGGGGAGGATTTAATATCGTGAGTAGTTCAATAGAGGCCTTGAAAAGAAGGATCCTCGCTGCAAGGGGAGAGGTCCCGGCCGATCTGGTCCTGAAGGACGGAAATATAGTCAATGTCTTTTCAGGGGAGATCCAGAAAGGGGATGTTGCCTTTTTTGACGGGATCATCGTTGGCATTGGAACTGAATACCATGGAAAAGAGGAGGTGGATCTAAAGGGGAAGTGGGTGGCCCCCGGCCTGATTGATGGACATTTGCATATTGAAAGCAGTATGCTGCCTCCCTCCAGACTTGCCCCTGAACTGCTGGTCCATGGAACGACCACCATTGTCTCCGACCCCCATGAGATCGCAAATGTACTGGGCCTTGACGGCGTTCGCTTTATGCTCGAGGATAGCCGTTCCATCCCCTTTGACACCTTTTTCATGGCCCCATCATGCGTACCGGCAACTCACCTGGAGACCTCCGGAGCAACCCTTGGGGCCTCCCAGCTTTCCGAGTTAAAGGATAACCCTCGGATTCTGGGACTGGCGGAGATGATGAACTTCCCGGGAGTTATGATGGGGGATACGGATGTGCTTGAAAAAATTGACCTCTTTAAGGAGAAGATTATTGACGGGCACTGCCCCTTGCTGGGTGGGCGTGATCTCCAGGCCTATCTGACAGCAGGAATCGGCTCAGACCATGAATCATCCCGAAAGGGGGAAGGCCTTGAAAAGGTCTCGAGCGGTATGATGCTCATGATTCGCGAGGGGACGTCCGCCAGGGATTTGGAAGCCTTGCTCCCTCTGGTCAATGAAAAAAATTCCCGTCGTTTCTGCCTTGTCTCAGATGACCTGCACGCCGAAGATATTATGGAAAAGGGGCATCTGGACGCTACCCTCAAGAAGGCGGTAGAGTTGGGCCTGGACCCGGTCACCGCCCTTCAATTGGTTACCCTGAACCCGGCAGAATACTTTGGATTAAAAAGCAGGGGTGCTGTCGCCCCGGGTTATTGCGCGGATATCGTGGTCTTTCATGACCTGTCGGATTTTGAAGTGGCCCTTGTCTATAAGAATGGCCGCAAGGTTGTGGATTCAAGCACTCTGATTGATTTTCCGGTGAGACAAGACAATGGGATTCCTCTGGAGTCAATCAGACACAAGCCGTTGAATATGGCTCCAATGGGGCCCCATAGCCTCAGCATTCAACATAGAGAGGCGAAGGCCAGAATCATTGAGCTTGTACCGGGCCAGATCATTACCTCAATGGGAATTGAAGCAGTGAAGTCCGATGGTCAGTATGTTGCCACGGACATTGATTCAGATACCCTAAAGCTCTGTGTGGTGGAAAGGCACCTGGCCAGTGGCCGGATTGGGGTGGGTCTGGTAAGGGGTTTTGGTCTGAGGCAGGGGGCCATAGCAACCTCCGTGGCCCACGATTCTCACAATGTGATAGCTGTTGGGGTAAGCGATGATGAGATCTTGAGGGCGGTGGAGAGGGTGAGGATCATGGGCGGGGGCCTGGCGGTTGTGGCAGGAAACGATACGCTGGCGGAGGCACCCCTGGAGATTGCCGGGCTTATGTCCTCTGAATCCCTGGGAACCCTTGTTCGTCAACTGAAGGCCGTCAAGAAGGCCTGTCTTCATATTGGCTGTAGCCTCGAAGAACCCTTTATGATACTCTCATTCCTTGCCCTTCCGGTAATTCCCGAAATAAAACTGACCGACAGGGGGCTTGTGGATGTAAACAGGTTCGAGATTGTGTCCCTGTTTGAAAAAATAGGATAGGAGGTCTTTCAATGCCTCACGGATCGGTGGGGATCATTTATAAACGTCAGCATGAACCGGCAAGGCTGGAGGCTGAAAAGCTGGAGACCTGGTTCAGAAAGAAGAATATTGAGGTCTTCTCGGAAGAAATGGAGGCCGGGAAGGCTTCCCTTATTCCCGATAGCGTGAACTGGGTTGTGGTCCTGGGTGGCGATGGAACCCTCTTGGGCGCCTCGAGAAAGGTCGGCCGATACGGAGCCCCCATACTGGGGGTAAACCTGGGGAGCCTGGGCTTTCTCACCGGGATACCCCTGGACGACCTCTATCCTGTCATAGAGATGATGATAAACGACCGTCTTGAGGTGGAGACCCGGGTAATGCTGGAGACCCGGGTGATTCGAGAGGAGGAAGAGGTGCTCCGTTTCCAGGTCTTAAATGACGTGGTGATCAACAAACGGACCCTGGCGAGAATTATCGATCTGGATGTGACCATCAATGATGAGTTTTTGACCACCTTCAGGGCAGACGGACTCATCATATCCACGCCAACAGGTTCAACGGCTTACAACCTGGCGGCCGGAGGCCCCATACTCTACCCGACCATGGAGACCTTTGTCCTAACACCCATTTGCCCCTTTACCCTCACAAACCGTCCCATTATCATCCCCAACACCGCCGCGATAGAGGTAAGGATGGGAAATGAGAGTGAAGAGACGGTGATCTTGACCTTTGATGGGCAGGTGGGGTTTGATCTGTTTTTTGGCGACCGGGTGATCATCAGTAAGTCAAAGGAGAAAATCAAACTTCTAAGACCGTTGGACCACAGTTATTTCAAAATCCTCCGGACCAAACTCATGTGGGGCGGAGTAACCTACAATAAAGATGGAGACCACTAAGAGAGTCTTTCGGGTAGAGCGAAGGGATATCAACTACCTCAGGTCAACCATTGAATCCTATGACGGGATGGCGGTGGTCAAGACCCTTGATCCTCACAAGGCATTGATTGAAATTCAGGTCTCGCCGGGGTGCGAGGAGTTCGTCCTTGAATTGATGACTTCCCTCTCAGAAGAGGAAAGGATCATGATAGAGGATGCAGGTTGAGAACTAAGAGATCCATGACCAAGACCTTTTATATAAAAACCATGGGCTGTCAGATGAATGAATATGATTCAGACTTTCTTGCGCAGTCCATGATCCATCACGGTCTCTTCCCTGTTGATGAACCTGAGGATGCGGATCTTGTACTGATCAATACCTGTATTGTCAGGGCCAAGCCGGAGCAAAAGGCACTCAGCTTTCTTGGGCGTATGAGCGCTTTTAAGAAAAGAAAACCTGGTCTGATACTGGGGCTTGTAGGGTGCCTGGCCCAGAAAGATGGGGCCAGCCTTCTGAAGAGGTTCCCTCAACTGGACCTTGTGATGGGGCCCAGGGAGCTTTCCAGCATCCAGGAGGTGTTGGGACGTATCGATTCAGACAGGCAAAGGGTGGTGGCGACCAGGCTGGAACCAGGGCCGCCCCGACCTATCCACACGCTTGGGTATTTTGAAGGCAGGATTAAGGCCCATCTATCCATCATGGAGGGCTGTAATAATTTTTGTAGTTACTGTATCGTCCCCCATGTAAGGGGCCGGGAGGTCTCCAGGTCACCCGATGAAATCCTTGATGAAGCCAGGGCCTTAATCTCTGAGGGAGTTAGGGACATCACCCTTCTGGGGCAGAATGTTAACTCATATTTTCGGGAAGAGGGGGGACGGTGGACATTTTCATCCCTTCTTCGTGAAATCGGCAAATTGGAGGGTCTCTGGAGGCTGCGCTTTACCACCTCTCATCCCAAGGATTTATCTGATGAACTTATCCGGCGCTTTGGCGACATCTCAAACCTCTGTCCCCACCTCCATTTGCCGTTTCAGGCGGGTTCAAATCGTATACTCAAGGGAATGAAAAGGGGGTATACACGAGAAAGATACCTTGAACTCACCGCCAAACTGAAGGAGGTAAGACCCGATATTTCAATTACAAGCGATGTGATGGTGGGTTTTCCTGGAGAATCAAGAGCGGATTTTGAATTGACCCTCGATTTGATAAGACAGGTGGAGTTTGACTCACTTTTTTCATTTAAATATTCCGACAGAAAAGGTACACTGGCAGAAAAGATGCCTGAAAAGATAGATGAGCCGGAGAAGACCGCTCGGTTGAACACCCTTCAGCACCTTCAGAGGCAAATTACCTTTAAAAAAAACAGGGAGCTGGAAGGGAAACAGGTAGAGGTCTTGGTTGAGGGCCAGAGCAAAAAAAACAAAATGCTAACGGGCCGTACCCCTTCTAACAAAATTGTTAATTTTACTTCTAATAATGGCAAATTTGGTATATTAGTTAAAGTGTTAATCAAAGATGGACTGCTTAATTCCCTCAGAGGTGATGCTTTAAAAAATGGCTAAAGAAGATATTATAAAGTACAGCGACGAATGGGTGCTTATAGCGGATGATGAAGAAAGCCTCAGGGTTCTTGTCCTGGAGATGCTGAGTCATCTTGACTTTAGGGCCGATTCTGTGGAGAACGGTGATAAGGCCCTCAAAAGACTTGAAAACAACCCTTACACCATTCTGCTAACCGATATCAAGATGCCGGGGATAGACGGGTTGGAGTTGATCAAGGTGACAAGAAGTCGATACCCGGATCTCTGCGCCATTGCCATGACCGGCTATACCAAAGAATACAGCTATGTGGACGTGGTAAAAGCCGGCGCCACGGATTTCATAAACAAGCCCTTTGGCATTGAAGAGCTTGAAGCAAAGATGAGAAGGGCAATCACCGAGAGAAATACAAGGCAGGAACTGAGCAAATTGTCCATTACCGATTCCTTGACGGGGCTTTACAATCGAAGACATTTCTATGATCGTCTAAATGATGAAATCGCACGGGCACAGAGGTTGGAACATAAGCTTTCTTTGATGCTTCTCGATCTGGACAATTTTAAACAATACAATGATACCCGGGGGCACCTGGCGGGTGACGAGCTTCTTGAGCGTGTGGGAGATATCATCAAGTCCAACATCCGCCTAGGGGTCGATTCAGGTTACCGTTACGGTGGAGATGAGTTCGGGGTTATCCTCGTGGATGCAGACGAAAAAATTTGCAAAAACATAGGGACCCGGATCGAAGAGACCATTTTAGATCAATGCCATCTGGGTTTAAGCATGGGGTACGCTGACTTTCTGGAAGGTATGACGCCTGAGACCCTTGTTATCAAGGCAGATCAAGATCTTTACGGGGTAAAAAATGAGAAAAAGGACAAAAGGCAGTGATTTCCATAATGTCTGATAAGATATATTATGTAAACTTTTTATCTTGACTTTTCTCGTCTACGGTAGTTTTCAAGCTTTTTTGGGAATAGCTGTTGACATCCCCTCTTATAAGATAGTATAGATGAGTTTGGTGAAAAAATACATGGAGGTCGCAGTGTATGGGTAGTGTTGTAAAGAAACGCCGGAAAAAGATCACAAAGCATAAATATAGAAAGTTAAAAAAGAAGATGCGTCATAAAAACAAATAGCGGCTCTTATGTTTGAATAAGAAAAAAGAAGGCAGTTCTTTTTTGAACTGCCTTCTCTCTTATGCAAATGTTTTGACTGATCACTTACTATAATCGTACCATCCTGCCCCTGTCTTTCTTCCCAGTTTGTTCGCTCTTATCATGGTCTTCAGCAGATTGGGCGATGCCCACTTGGATTCCTTGTTGAGTTCCTTATAAAAATATTCCGCCACAAAATAGCATACATCTATCCCGGTCAAATCCATCAGCTCAAAGGGCCCCATGGGATAATTGAGCCCGTTCTTTACGGCGGTATCCACATCCTCCATGCTGGCAATTCCCTCTTCAACAATCTTGATGGCTTCAATCATATGGGGGATCATGATCCTGTTGACAATAAAACCAGGCGAGTCCTTCTTTACCTCCACCGTTATCTTTCCCATTTTTTTTGCGAGGCCGGTCGTTATTTCCACGGCCTCATCGCTGGTGGAGAAACCTCGGATGACCTCCACCAGCCTCATCAGGGGGGCAGGATTAAAGAAATGCATTCCGCACACCTTGTCTGGACGGCTGGTTGCACTGGCTATTTCAGTTAAAGACATGGAAGATGTATTGGTTGCTAGGATCACCTCGGGGCGACAGAGTTCATCCAGTTCCTTAAAGACGCTTTTCTTGAGGTCCAGGTCCTCTATGACCGCTTCAACGACAAAGTCCACATCCTTGAGCTGGGACATATCAGTGGTCCCCTTGATCCTACCCAGGATGGCATCTTTTTCAGTCGCCTCCAGTTTTCCTTTTTCAACGCTCCTGGAGAGGAACTTATCGATATTTTTTATGCCACGCTCCACAAACTCATCCTTGATATCCCGCAAGATGACATCACAGCCTATATGGGCTGCCAATTGCGCGATCCCGTTTCCCATTGCTCCCGCACCCAATACGCCCACTTTCTTGATATCCATAGGACCTCCAGAATTTAATCCATCAATTTATGACAGTTTCATAAGTATCTAAAAATATAACTTATGCAGATTCTACACTGTGTACTTCAGGGACACTCTCTTTGAGAATTTTTTCAATTCCGTTCTTTAGGGTCATCTGGGACATGGGACATCCCCCGCAGGCACCCATCAGTTTGACTTTGACCACGCCGTCATCACCCACATCCACCAACTGAACATCTCCGCCATCTGCCTGAAGGGACGGCCTGACCTTTTGAAGTGCGCCTTCCACTTTTTCCCGTAGTTCCATAATTACCTCCTCAATAATTTTTTCTTTATTCGGATCTTGTCTGATCGCGTCTAACGATTCAGATGCTGTGTGCAAAACAGTAATATGATAACATAATCCCTTATCAATTGCTACCCAAAAATCTTCAAAACCCGTCTGTCCAGGTAGCGGGACAGCCCTGTTGTATTGTTGGGGGACCATCCCATACTACGTTGCCACACATCATCCGATTCCATGCAAAGGTAGAGACCCAGGTCGGAATGCCATTTTTCCAGGGTTTCCCTGATGTAGCTATAGAGATCAATTCGTATGGGTTTAAAATAACGCATCTTTCCATCCAGCCCGGTCACAAACTCACCGTCCAGCACACAAGTCTGTGGGTGGCGCCTTCTTATGATCGGTTTGAGCCCTGGCATAAACCGAAAAGACCCGAGGCTGATCCATATAACACCCTTTGGATCTATATAATCGGCCATCAGATCGAGGGTTTTGAGATATTCATCTTTCCATCCCGGGTGCTGAACAAGGGGATCAAAGTGAAAACCCAAGGTGAATCCCTCCATCTGACACTGCCGGGCCGCTTCAAGTCTCTTCTTGAGACCGTTTGCCATCTTTTCCTCATGGAGGCAGATGAAGGGACTGTTTAGGGACCAGGAAATGATAATGCGGTCCCTGTAGTTGGACGTGAGGAGGCTTTTGACCTGATTCGTCTTGGTTTTTAGTTCCAGGACCACATTTTTCCGCGTGGAAAAAAGGGGCAAAAGCCGTTCGCTCCATCGCGTAATGGGGTCGATGGCGAGGCTATCCGTAAGCTCACCGGTCCCTATCCTGAAAATTTGTTCGGGTTGTCTGTCTATGCGTTGAACCGCTTGGGCCAATCCTTCCGTCAGGTTTGAAAAGACCCTCAGGTGAGGTTGGTTGATATAGGCCTGTAAGATGCAGTAGCTGCAGTCCAGGGGACAATTTGTCCCCAGGTTCAGGATCTGGTATCCACAGCAGATATATTCTCTTGTGCCTGGGCACGGTTTCAAGAATTCCCCTTTGTAGGGAAGAAGATGGATCGTTTTTTTCCCCATGGCTGTGTCAGTTGACGCGCTCTTTTTACCGGGGGCCTTTACCTCCTGGACAGGAATCCCAGGCAGGTTTTCAAGTACTGTCTTGGCAAGATCATAACCCGATGCCCCTTCCTCAATGGTTATCATTTTAATAAGGCTGTCCGGCATCAAGCCCCCTCCTCCCAGGGATTCCCCAGGGCTTCAAGCCCCTCTTTCCCCTTTAGCGCCTCAAGCTTTGACCCTAGCTCTTTCCCATCCCTAAAGAAGATCTCAAGCCGGTAAAGGGGAGACTCAAAGTATGGCGGGGCACTGACCTTGATCCCCTCCGGGAGTCCCAGACTGGCCGCCCTCTTTCTAAACGTCTCCTCTGCCCGGACCAGGGTGGGATAGCGAAGGGTTCTCAGAAAATGAAGTAAGGCCTTTGCCTTTTGCGGTTTGTTCATGTCCTTTTTCTCAAGGATATCTTTGAAAGACTTTTCTTTTAGAAAATCTAAAATTGGTGTTCTTTTTATATTGGAAATATCAATCATGTAATCAATAAATTGCCTCTGTTGATTAATGTTTAATTTTAGCTTTTTGATGAGATCAAACACCCCGCCTCTGGCCTCTGACCCCACTTCCAGAAGCATTCGTGCCACCTGTAGTGATAATTGGCCCTGGGCAAGGGAAAACTTTATCTCTTTCTCCAGTTCCCGTTCAAGTCGCACATAAAAAAGGAGGGTTTCCTTATGGGACGGGAGGGCCAGCAATGGCATGTAACGGTCCAATATTTCATCCTCGGAAATCAGTGATGTCAACCGGGACAACACCATCCCCTTTTCCACCTCATTGAACCTTCTTGTGGCCAGGTTGTCGTGGAGGTTGAGATGGAGGCAGTCAAGGCTAGAAAATTGAGATTTACGTAACAGCAGGCAAGGTGCTCGTTCATAGTGTAGGACCTTGAGTGCCCGGATTCTTCGATACCCGGCGACAATCATGTATGGGCCATCTTCGTTTCCAATCAAATAGGGGGGGTTAATCAACCCGACATTTTTTATGGACGCAATAAGGGACTCCGGTTCAAACCCGAAGCTCATACAATAAGGACCCGGGGAATCGTCGATATCCGGGAGATCCACCACACCTTGCCTTGGTTTCAGATTCTTTTCAATTTCCATGGTCTCCAGTGCTCCTTCCTGACACCTAACACCCGCCTACCAATTAGGTTGCGGCCGAAGGCCCGCATTGGGCAGCTGGCCAATCATACAACCCAAGGCTACATAGTGCAAATAATCGTAACTTCTCAAAAAGTCCGGGAGAAATCATCGGGTTTCTGAAGTGGGGTTTGGGTGTTTCTTGAAGGCGCTCTCTCAAAGTGAATTTACATCTCACGTTGGCAGTGGTTGATATTTGGGGTTTTCTCCTGATAAGCCATATTAGCTTCTCCGTGCTTTTTGCAAAACCTCTCCGAGCTGGAGGCCTTACGAGCCGGAAGCCCAAATATCAGCCACGCTGCAACTACAGGTTTAGAGAGCGCCTGAAAGAAATGGCCGAACCCCACGGTACGCGAATTCATTGATAACTTACAAATAATCCAGCGTCAGATCCGGACTAAATAGTTGCCAAAAAAATTTCATGGAAAAGATTTGTCTTTTATGGGGAAGTATGTACTATGGCGCTAACACCCCCCGGTAAGGTGGCGTCAATGAGACTATCAAACAGGTTCTCGCTAATTATCTCGGCCATGATCTTCCTCACTGCGGTTGCCCCCTTTCCCACCCTTGCAGAGGAGATAAAGGTGGGGGTAATTCTGCCCCTCAGTGGAAAGCTGGCCCGGTTTGGGGAGATTGAAAGGGACTCATTCCTGATGGCCGTAGAAGAGATTAACGGTGCCGGCGGTATCCACGAAAGGATGATAGACCTGATCGTCGAAGACACCGCCTCGAGACCCGAAACAGGCCGGTCGGCTATAAAAAAATTGATCTCAGAGGACAAGGTGGTCGTGGTGGGCGGGGGCTGTTCTTCTCCAGTAACCTACGAGGCCGCAGCCTTGGCCCAAGAGGAGGAGATTCCCTTTCTCGTAAATACCGCCTCCGCAGACAAGATCACCGAGATGGGATGGGAATATGTCTTTAGGCTCAACCCGCCGGTTAGCCGCTATCCGATCGCCCTTACTTCTTTCCTGAAACATGTGGCCCGTGTCAGGACCGCTGCGATCCTCTACGAGGATAGCCATTTTGGAAGATATGGGTTAAAGAAGTTTCTCAGGATGTGTAAGAAGTCCGGTTTTAAGGTGGTCATGAGAAGGGCTTATGAAACAGATAGGGTTGATTTTAAACCGCTTCTCATCCGCTTGGTCAAAAAAAGGCCCGCCACTGTCTACCTGGTAGCTCATGGGACGGAGACCGCCATGATCATGCAGCAGGCCATGGAGCTGAATTTCAACCCCAGGCTCTTTGTGTGGCGTGCCCCTGGGCTCACAATACCCGAATCTTACGGATTTGCAGGACCTGCGTCAGAATACCTCTTTTCACCTGCCCTCTGGTCCTCCAACCTCCCCTACCCCGGGGCCAAAGATTTCTATGACAAGTTCCTTGAGAGATTCAACACAGCCCCCGATTACCACGGCGCAGAGGCCTATGCAGCCATGCACGTGATTGCCGATGCCCTGAACCGGGCAAAGCCCTTGACCCCAGAGGCTGTAAGAGAATCACTCGCGGATACCAACATGATGACGGTCTTCGGGCCGGTCAGATTCATCTCGTACGGAAAAAAGGCACAACAGAATGTGCCTCCTACATTACTCCTCCAGAAAATCGGCGGAAGACTTGAAGTAGTCTGGCCCGAAAGGGTAGCTACAAAAAAATATGTCTGCCCCGTACCAAAATGGTCGGAAAGATAGGAAGCCAGGGATTAATAAATCATCCCCACCAGTGCCCCTGTCATACAGGTAGCGATCGTCCCCGCCACAATGGACTTGAGTCCCAGCCCTACGATCTCATCCCTTCTTTCCTTGGCCATGGCCCCTAAGCCACCGATCATTATCCCGAGCGATCCAAAATTCGCAAAACCGCACATGGCATAGGTCATTATCAGACGGCTCCTTTCGCTCAACGAGCTTTCCGGCAATGCGGCCAAATCGAGATATGCCAAGAATTCATTTAGAACGGTCTTGGTCCCCATAAGTGCACCCGAGACCTTGGCCTCGGACCAGGGAATACCCATTAACCAGGTGACAGGCGCCATGAGGTAACCCAACAACCCCTGAAAGGTGATGGGCCTGCCAAAAAAATCGGGCAGTATGCCCAGGATTAGATTGAGAAGATGGACAAGGGCAACAAAGACCACCAGCATGGCGATAATATTAATCAGTAATTTGATGCCGCCCAGGGTCCCCCGGGTAATGGAATCCATTGAACTGTGGGCTTCGCTTGGAATTTCCACCTCCCCTGAGGAGGGGTCCTCCGTCTCCGGGATCATCAGTTTGGAAACCGTCACCGCTGCCGGAGCGCTTATGATGGATGCGATGAGCAAATGCCCCATGACCCCCGGGATAACCTTGCTTAGTATCACAGCATAAAGCACCATTACCGTGCCTGCGATGGTAGCCATACCGGATGTCATGATGGTAAAGAGTTCGCTCCGGGAAATGTTGAGGAGGTAGGGCCTCACGAGAAGCGGCGATTCTACCATGCCCACAAAGACGTTGGCTGCTGTGCCCAGGCCTTCAACCCCGCCAATGCCCATGGTCCTCCTCAAGACCCAGGAGAAGGCTCGAACAACCACAGGGATTATTCTCCAGTAGAAGAGGAGAGAGGAAAGGGCACTGATGACAAGGACCAGCGGGAGCGCCTGAAAGGCCAATATATAACTGGCACCCGGTATCTTTTCATCAAATGGAAGCCGTGCACCACCGAGGTATCCGAACACAAAGCCGGTCCCGGCCTTTGTTGAATCTGCAAGGGCCTGGACCGCGTTGTTCAACCAGTGAAAGGCTTCCTGGGAACCCGGAAACTTCAGCAGCAACAGGGCCAGACAGATCTGAAGACCAAGTCCTGTGAGGAGGATCCTGACTCGCACTTCTCTTCGCTTTTCAGAAAAAAGCCAGGCCAAGAGGGCAAGTACAAGAAATCCTATGAAGCTATGTAATCTGGGCAAAGTTTTCGTACTCCGCATAGGGCTTGCGCAAAAATAACTTCACATTTTGGCATCCCATCTTCAGGCCATCTTCGGCCGCGCCTCAATCGCAAGATCCTCGAAATAGTACTACTATTCCTGTGGTTTTGCTCAATCGGCACAGCCAAATCTGACCCAAATCTGGGCGCCAATTGTGCGAAGTTATCTTTGCGCAAGCCCTTACGTTACGATGTCGGGCGCCAGCATCCATGCCACAGCCCAGTCTTTTTCCTCCTCGGCGGGACACAGACAGACAACCCCACCCGGCGGAAAGCTCACGACCGTTGGGGTCTCGGTCCCGGCGGTCAAAAGAGAGACCAGTCTGGAGAGGTGCGGAAGATGCCCCACCATCATGATGTCACGCTCGCTCTCCTCAATTTCATGGGCGATCCCTTTCACACTATCAAGGGGCGAGAGGCCTTGTTTCTCAAGGACCTCCTTGTCCGGTTGGAGCTTGGAGGCCATGATTTGAGCGGTTTCTCTGGCCCTTGTCTTCCCGCTGTGGAAGACCGTGTGAACCGCTACCCCGGCCTTTTTCATAAAGGCGGCAACCCTTTCCACTTCTTTTCTCCCTTCATCAGAGAGGGGTTTGTCCGGGTTTTTTTCCTTTGGCACAGGCGTTCCGTGTCGCACCAGGTAGAGTTTCATGATCTATAGCTTTCAAGAAAATGTTTTTGGGGGCTTTTGATGTGCGATTTCCGAAGAGATTTTTTCTGTGTGAATCCAAGAAACTGGAAATTTGAAACTTGAAACTTGATAACAACCTGAATTGTCATTTCTTTCCCAAGTTTCGAGTTTCCAGTTTCAAGTATCTCTCTCCTGAGCCAAGGATGATATCGAAGCCTCTTTCCGGGGTCAATCAAATTACGTTCCATAAAAGGTAACCCTGCCTCCGGCCAGTAAGGCCTATGCCCCCGGAGGAGCGGTGAACCGTGAACCTGCGACGCCTAAGATTTTTGTTTGACAAATTTTCATTACGTTTTTATATTTCTTTCCTCAAAAGCATATCATATCAGGCAGGAGAATACGCTGTGAAAGATCTATTTTCCCCGTTTAAGATCAAAGGCTGCGAACTCAAAAACAGAATTGTAATGCCGGGCCTTGCGTCTTTCCTGATAGAAGACGACGGATCCATAACAGATAAGACCATCGAGCATTATAGATTGAGGGCTGCCGGCGGACCGGCCATGGTCATCGTGGAGGCCTGTGCTGTATCGGCAGAGGGCATCGTCTCCCCCCACCAAGCCAGGATTCATGACGACCGGTTCATAGAAGGGCTCTCGGAGATTGCCAGGACAATGAAGGCAGCGGGCGCAGTCCCAGCCGTCCAGATCCATCACGGAGGCAGACAGACTGCGGCCAGGGTGATCGGGCAAAGACCGGTGGCCCCCTCCCCTCTCCCCTGCCCCGCCATCCGTGGCGATGTAGAACCCCTCACCATTGATGCCATTCATAAACTGGTCAAAAAATTCGGGGATGCCGCGGACAGGGCAGTTGAGGCCGGCTTTGAATTGATCGAGATCCACGGGGCCCATGGATATCTGATCAACCAGTTTCTTTCAAGATTTTCCAACATCCGGGAGGACGAATACGGCGGAGATATCCCTGGAAGGACACGGTTCGCCTCCGAGATCGTACGGGAAATAAGGGATCGGCTCGGAAAGGACTACCCCCTGTCTTTTAAGATCAGTGCCCAGGAATTTGTGAAGGACGGTCTCACGGTGGATGAGAGCATCGAGATCCTGAGAATTATCGTGGACAAGGGCGTTGATGTGATCCAGGTATCAGCCGGTAATGATGCCACACCCGAATGGATCTGCCAGCCCATGTTTATGGAAAAGGCCTGTCTTGTGGATTCGGCTGAAAAAATCAAAGCTGCGCTGGATGTTCCGGTGATGGCAGTGGGGAGGATTAACGACCCCTTTATCGCCAATGAGATCATCGAAAAGGGAAAGGCAGACCTGGTCTGCATTGGCAGAGGGCTCTTGGCAGACCCCGAAATGCCCCTAAAGGCCAAGGAGGGACGTCCTGAGGATATAAGGATCTGTATAGCCTGCAACACCTGTATGGAATCTATCTTCCGAAGAGGACGCGTGGAATGCCTCGTCAACCCCTCCCTGGGCAGGGAAAAGGAGATGGCAATCCACCCGACCGAAAACCCAAAAAAGGTCATGGTGATTGGGGGCGGTCCGGGCGGGCTGAATGTGGCATGGGTGGCGGCAAAGAGGGGTCATGATGTGGCACTCTTTGAAAAACAAGGGGATCTTGGTGGTCAACTGATATTGGGAAGTGTTACCAGCTATAAGAAAGAACTGCTCAATCTGATCAAATTTCAGAAGCGGCAGATCGAGAGATTTGGAGTCCATTGCCACTTCAACCACGAAGTCACCACGGATACGGTCAAGGACCACGATCCGGACGTGGTGATCCTGGCAACCGGTTCTGTACCTTCCTTTCCCTCTGTCGATGGGATTGACAAAGAGATTGTTGTCCCGTTTACGGACGTCTTGAATGGAGAACAGACAATCCGGAAAAAGGTGGTTGTGATAGGCGGGGGGGCAATCGGATCTGAGGTGGCCCTTTATCTCCTGGAGGACGGATGCCGTGTGACAATTATTGAGGTGCTTCCCGTGATCGGAAAACAACTCGAAAGCATGACCAGAAAGCTCCTTATCAAGAGGCTGAAAGAGAGAAATGCAGAGATTATGGTCGAGTGCCAACTGTTGAAGGTTGAGGACACCGGGGTGGTCATCTTGTGCGGGGATGGAGAAGAGGTCTTCGTTGAGGCCGAAATGGTTGTTGTAGCTGCTGGCTCACGTCCGGATAACGGGCTTTTTGATCAGATCAAATCCATGGGGTATGACGTCTATCAGATTGGAGACTGCCTGCAACCAAGAAGCGCCAAGGCAGCCATATACGAGGGGGGGGTATTGGGACGCTCTATTTAATGCCTGAATGAAAACCCTGTTCAGGCACCCGCCAGCCACTTTTCATGTCTTTTTCGTCTTGACCTCTTTGATCAATGCCTTCCCGAATTCGTCAAGGAAGCTATCCAGGTCATCCTTCCAGTCGACCATAACATTAAATCCCTGTTTTTTCGCCAACCTGTTTTCAAACAAACAATTGGCCGGGGTCTTTGGTCCTTTCAAATCCTTGATGCTGCAAGGCTCGAGAGTGGCCTTTATGTCCAATTTATCGAGGACATACTTTGCATATTCAAATCGACTGCAGTGGCCTTCCGCTGTCATGTGATAGGTCCCTTTCGCATTCTTCTCCATTAATTCTTTGATCTGCAAGGCAAGCCGGTGACTCCATGTGGGAGAGCCATATTGATCGTCCGGGACCCTTATGGGTTTTGGTTTTTCTCGAAGAGCTTGCTTCAGGGTAGACTTGAGGAAATTGTTTCCCTTGATCCCATAAAGCCATCCACTCCGAATGATGATATAATCCGGAGCGTTTCCGCGGACAGCCATTTCACTTTCCACCTTGCTCTTGCCATAGGCGGACAACGGATTTGCCGTATCATCTTCAAAATATGGCTGGGGCACCAATTTTTGTCCGTCAAAAACATGGCCACATGAAATATGAATCAACACGCATTCAAACCTGGCTGAACATTGGGCCAAGTTCCTGGGACCTTCGACGTTTATCTTCCGTACAGCAAAATCGTTGGTTTCACAGGCTTTGATATTGGTAAATCCAGCGCAGTTAAGGACCACGTCGGGGGAGACCTCTTGGAGGCATTCAATAACTCCGTCCCAACTGATAATGTTCAGCTTTTTCTTGCTTGGGGTTATAAGCTCATGCGCTTGACCAAGTACATTTTTACACTCGCTACCTAGTCTGCCACTGCTGCCTACAATGAGTACTTTCATATTAGTTAACCCCCAATTTCTGAATCGTGAAACGGTCAACTATCACTTTTTTATCTGAAAAAGTCAAGGAAATCTTCAGCTTAGGGCCAGCTTTTTGAGTGGTTTCAAACTGAACGCAAGTTTCTTCCTTGCCTTCACCGGAAAACTGGTGTTATAAATTAAGCCGATCTTATTGACATTCAACAGCATTCATCTCATTAGGCCAGGGCCGTTTTGGGCTGCCTTCACCTCAATCGAGGAGTCTCTTCGTGAAAAACCGGGGTCTGCTCAATAGACATGTCTTCATCCCTGGCTTCTTATTGGTCCTTATCTCAACCATCTTGTTAGCCGTGCACCAAACTGCCTGGTGCCTCGAAAAAGAACAGAATGTTCCTTCTCAAGAATCATGGTCCAGCAAAGATATTCTGGCGGGTATAAACCTCTTGTATGACCGACGCTTTGACGAAGCTGAAGCGCTTTTCCGACAGGTCACTTCAAGAAGCCCGGAGAGGCCCATAGGTTATTTCTATCTGGCCATGGTGAATTGGTCGCGGATGGCATCCGGTTTTTGGTCCCCTGAAACAATAAAGGAATATCTCAAGCGTGTTGACCGTACCATCAGCGTGGCCAGGGAGCGTATTGAGGAGGGTAAGGCTGACACTCATGACTACTTCTATCTCGGTGGGGCCCTAGGATTCAAAGGGAGGTTTGAACTGTCGCAAGGCAACTGGCTCTCCTCTTTCTTTTACGCCAGGAGTGCAATCGATGCCTTGAAGACATGTCTTGACATGGACCCCAACAACAAAGACGTATTACTGGGTATCGGCAGTTTTGATTATTATACGGCGCGTCTTTCAGGAGCGCTGAAATTTCTTTCCTACCTCCTTCTTCACAGGGGAAACAAGGAGGAGGGACTCCGAAAACTGAACATCGCGGCCAGAGAGGCAACCTATTCCGCCACTGAAGCCAAAAGTATGCTCCTTCACATCTATCTTTTTTCCGAAGAAGACTTCGAAAAATCCCTTATCATTGCAAAGGAACTCGTCGAAAAATATGACGAAAACCCGCGTTACAAAGTCTTGAAGGGGGTCAGCTACTTGAGGCTTGGCATGGAACCCCAGTTCCGGGATGTGGTCCATGATTTCAGACAAAAAGCGCTAAAGGCCCCCTCACCCGCGACGGCAGCCCTGTGGGAGAGGCGTGCCCTGTATCTGGAAACGATCTATGACCTTTTTCGTACCCACTATTTTGCGGCCAGGGCCAAGTTTACTTTCCTTTTGGATCACGCCGATCCCGAAAATGACCCCTACATGATCGCATGGCCCACGATAAAGATGGGGATGAGCTACGATCTTGAAGGAAAGAGGGAAGTGGCAAAGAAATATTACCGCAAAGTGTTAAAAATGAAGAATGGGTCGGGGGCACAATTCCTGGCAAAAAAATTATTAAAATCCCCGCCCAAAAGGAATGATCCCTTTATCGGGTACTAACAGAGACAAAGAGAAGTTAAGGTTTAGCCAAAAATATCTTGAGTTTTGAATATCCAATGTCAAACAGGGAATTTCGAATGAGACGGTAACATGCAGAGATCCTCTTCAAAACTATCCCTCCTCGTGGTCCTGTTTCTGCTCACGCCAGGTTGCGTAAGTTTGGGGCTCGAGTTTTCACCGTCCCTGATTTCTCACCTTACCCAGGCCTTCTTTGAAGAATGCGACCCGCAATTGGCAGAAAGGTCCCTCCCGGCAGAGCTCAAACTCATGGAGGGACTCCTTAAGAGCGCACCGGATAACCGGCGACTCTTGACGGCCCTCTGTGTGGGGTTTACCGGGTACGCCATGTTGTTTGTTGAGGAGGACTCTCCTGAGAGGGCATCACAGCTCTATTTGCGGGCCAAGGAGTACGGGCTCAAGGCCATGGGCCGAAACGGCTCCCTGTTGAAAGCAGTAGGGCAGTCAAAGGAGTCCATTACAAAGGCCCTCAGGGCCACTGGGAAGGAAGATCTTGAGCCACTCTTCTGGACCACCCTGTCATGGAACGCGTGGATCAACCTGAACCTGGACAAACCTGCCGCCCTGGCACAATTGGCCATTGCCGAGTCATGTCTTGAAAGGGTTCTGGAACTAGAGGGTGGCTATTTTTATGGCACGCCGTATGTCCTGATGGGCACAATCCTTGCTTCAAAACCCAAGATGCTGGGGGGTGACCCTGCCAGAGCAAAGGAGTACTTTGAGAAGGCTGTCTCCCTGACCCGTGGGAAATTTCTCCTGGCACCGTACTATTTTGCCAGGTACTATGCGGTTAGGGCACAGGACAAGGCGCTATTTAACGAACTCATCCGTGAAATTGCCAGTACCCGCCCCGACGACCTGAAAGAGGCTTGTCTCATAAACGCGGTTATGAAGAAAAAAGCCGAACAACTAAAAGAAAAGTCAGAGGAATTGTTTTTCTAGGAGGTGCGCTTGACGAAGCTAAGATCCGTGGTTCTGTATTCCTGCCTTTTTGCAATGGGGATCGGCCTTCAGTTTTTCATTACCCCTACTGCCGAGGCAAGGCCAAAGTACCTAATCAAATTTGCCACCGTGGCACCGGAAGGCTCCACCTGGATAAAACATATGAGGGCCCTGGATAAGGAACTCAGGGAAAAGAGCGGGGGGCGGCTCGGGTTTCGAATTTATGCAGGCGGAGTTGCCGGAGACGAGCTCAATGTCCTAAAAAAAATCAGGATAGGCCAGCTCCATAGTGCCGCATTTTCAGGTGTCGGATTCGGACAGATTCTCCCCATGGTCAGGGTCCTGGATCTCCCGTTTTTGTTTCGAAATGATAAGGAGATAGACCTTGTTCATAAAGAACTGCGCCCTTTCTTTGCTGAACAGTTCAAGAAAAGAGGTTTTGAACTCCTTGGCTGGGCAGAGGTTGGCAATGTGCACCTCTTCTCAAAAAAGCCGATTCGACGCGTCAAGGACCTCTCGGGCCTGAAGGTATGGACCTGGTCAGGAGATCCCATTGCAAAAGAGACCTTTGTGGCAATGGGGATAAACCCGATTCCCCTTGCCATTACAGATGTCACCACTGCCCTCAATACGGGTATGATAGATACCGTTTATGCCCCTCCTTTGGGGGCCCTGGCACTCCAGTGGCAGACCTCGCTCAAAGACATGATGGCCCTGCCACTTGTTCATTCCACTGGTGCCATCCTGATTTCTTCTAAATATTTTAAGAAGCTGCCCCCGGATCTCAGGAAGTTGTTAATCGACGGTCTTAAAAAGACCATGAAGGAACTCACGATCGACCTGAGGCGGCAAAACAATGAGGCAGTAAAGATGATCAAGGATGGCGGGCTCACAATAATCCCCGTGCCAACGGGTAAAGACCTGGATGAGTTCTACGCAGTCCATGATGAGGTGGCCAAGGGGCTGACAGGCAAAATTTACCCCAAAGAGGTCCTGGATCAGGTTTACAAAATCCTCGGCAAATCTAATAAATAACTTCAACGAATCTATTCAACTGTCCAAAATAAAAATGTTTTGAAAACCTTGAAACGGTTTGATAGAGCCCTGGCCAGGCTCGAGCGATGGATGATTGTGGGGTTGTTGTGGTCCATGGTCATTCTCACCTTTCTCCAGGTGTGCCTGCGGGGACTCTATACACACGGTCATCTCATGTGGGCCAACACCCTGATGGGGCACCTGGACTGGTCAGAGGCCTTTGTCAGGCTCCTGGTATTGTGGCTGACTTTTCTGGGGGCCTCGCTCCTCACGGCCGACAACAAGCATATCAAGATTGATATCTTCTCCACCATACTTCCCGAAAAATGGCTTCCAGCAAGGGAGCTTGTCCTGGCCCTGGCCGGGATCTTGATATGCGCCATCATGCTCAAGGTCTGTGTAGGCTACATCAAGATGGAAATGGAGTTTGGGGGAAAGCTGTTTCTTGCTTTTCCCAGCTGGGTCGGCCAGTTGATCCTCCCCGGAGGCTTCGCGCTGATCCTGTTCAGGTTCATCCTCAGGGCGCTGGATCAAGGACTTCACGTGATCAAGGGGAACCCGAGATGATCCTTGCAATGGTAATCATAGTCATTGTCCTGATCGTGCTCGGCCTCCCCCTCTTTGCGGGAATCCTTGCGGCAACCATGCTGGGCCTCTATGTGAGCGAGGTTGAATTTGCCGCGATCCCCATTGAAATTTTCAGACTGGCCAATGCGCCGGTCCTGCTGGCAATCCCCCTGTTCACCTTTGCCGGCTACCTCCTCTCCCAAGGGGGCACCTCGACACGTCTTGTCAGATTTTCAAGAAGCCTGTTTGGTTGGGTTCCCGGAGGACTCGGTGTGGTTGCTCTGGTGTCTTGTGCATTCTTTACCGCCATCACAGGCGCAACCGGGATTACCATTATTGCCCTTGGAGGGCTCCTTTTTCCCGCCCTTATCTCTGAAAAATATGATGAAAATTTCTCACTCGGCCTGATGACCTCTTCGGGGAGCCTTGGGCTCCTTTTTCCCCCAAGCCTTCCCATCATATTGTACGGGTTTGTGTCAGGCACAAGCATTGAAACGCTCTTTATAGCCGGCATTCTGCCGGGTATCTTGATGGTAGGCGTCCCCTGTCTCTTTTCCGTATATATGGGTAGAAAGTGGAGACTCGAAAGGCCTTCTTTCTCAACCCGGGAGTTCTTGTGGGCCCTTAAGGAGGCCGCCTGGGAGTTGCCAATCCCCCTTTTGATCATTGCGGGAATTTACTCCGGTTTTTGCACAGCCACAGAGGCGGCCGCGCTCACGGTTGTCTACGTTCTCTTTATCAAGGTGGTTGTTTTCAGGGAACTGAGGCTGATCAAGGAACTGCCCGTTATCATGGTGGATAGCATGAAAATGGTGGGGGGCATAATGATCATCCTCGGGGCTGCGCTTGGATTTACCAATTATCTGGTGGACGCCTTTATTCCCATGAAAATCCTCGATTTCATGCAAAGTATGGTGGAAAGCAAAATCGGGTTTCTGATAGCATTGAACATCTTCTTGCTCATTGTGGGCTGTATGATGGACATATTCAGCGCCATACTGGTGGTGGTCCCCCTGATTGTCCCCCTGGCAAGCCGCTTTGGAATTGACCCCGTGCATCTGGGGATCATCTTTCTTGCCAATCTTGGAATAGGCTATAACAC
>JADHXI010000065.1 GCA_016783065.1 Desulfobacteraceae bacterium
CCACACGACTTCTGAAAAATCGCGTGGTTGTTTGGAATGCCATGGCGATCCAAAAGTGCTGGGCCTGGGACAAGGCATTTTTTCTCAACGAGGTGAAAAGGAGCTGTTCAGGCCGACCTATGACGCCGCTTCCTCAGGGCTGGGGATCCCTTTTCCCTTGGATGGGTTTGTGGGCCTTAGCGAAAACTCAATGGTGCCGGGTCCGCCAAAGGGTGCGAGGCCGTTTGATTGGATGGAAATAAAAAAGATCCGCTCAGTGAACCCCTGCCTCGGCTGCCATGATCGTTATGATGATGTGATTTACCATGATTTTCCTTCATCCTTGAAACGTTTTGAAGGTGATACAGCATTGCCGTGCCGCAACTGAACCCGGAAGTTCACGGGGGGTGAGGGATCAGTGATCAGTGGTCAGTATTCAGTGGTTGTGGCAAGTTTTCAATAAGTTTGGGCACCGTGGGGTTCAGGTGTTTCTCTCCGGCGCTCTCTAAACCTGTCGTGGTAGCGTGGCTGATATTTGGGGTTTTGAAAAAAGCACGGAGAAACCAATAAGGGTTCAGAATGAGGAAACCCCAAATATCTGCCACTGCGAAATGGAGAAGTAAATCCACTTTGAGAGAGCGCCGGAGAGAAACACCCGAACCCCACTCTAGAAATTCTATTGTTCTTCCGGACATATTGGAAAGTAGTGGGAGGTCAGCGTTTTGACCATGAAATCCAGAATCGTCGTCCTGGTGGCAATGATTTCGTTATGGCTTTGTGCCTTCGCAGTGGGTGGGGCAAAGGACTCGGAGAAGACCGATTACGCCGACTGCTCTGGATGTCATAAGGGAATAGAAAAGATCAGTGTCAACCACAATCTTGCCTGCAAATCATGTCATCTGAGCCCCGGGGATCGGTCAGGAAAAGGATTGAGCAGCCATCAAAAAATTGTCCGAAATCCTTCAGACCCGAAACACGTTGATACCTTTTGCCTCCCCTGCCACCAGCGTGAGATCGAGCAGGTCGAGCGTTCCCTTCATTCGACAATGGCTGGGGTCATTAATCAGACCCGTTACCTGTGGGGGGCCCAGAAAACCCCATCCCCTGCCATCTATGGGCTAAGCGGCCCTCTAAAAGCGCTGCCGGAACCTGACCTCTCTGTCTATCCTGAGATGCCTGGCATGTTGGTGGATGATTTTCTGAGGAAACGCTGTCTGAGATGCCATATCCACACGGCCGGCCCTGGGGGGCGAGGGCTCTACAGGGCAACCGGTTGTGCCGCCTGTCACGTACTTTATGACAATGATGGATGCTATCAGGGGAAAGACCAGGCCATTGATCCATCCAAAAGAGGCTATCCCGCCAGGCATGAATTTACCACCCGCATTTCCAACACACAGTGTCTTCACTGTCATAACCAAAACCATGTGGGTGCGGACTATGAGGGGTTATTTGAGCGTGATTACAGCAAGACCTATCGCTCTCCTCTGATAGAAGGCAAGTCTATGCCGAGGATTTACGGGCTCGATTACCATCATCTGGCAAGGGATATTCATGCGGAAAGGGGGCTGTGGTGCATTGACTGCCATGGGAGAGGAGATGTCATGGGTGATGGCAGGACCTATAGCTACCAGATGGAGGTCCCGAAACGTGGCTGTTCCGACTGCCATGGCGGGTATGACGGCAGGGCACCCAGCATCTCAGGAAGGGATATGGTGAAGAAGCCGGGTGGGTTTATATTTATCTCCAGAAACCATGGCAAAATTCATGAGTTACCATTGTTTTACGAGAAAGAAATTCCCCATGGGATCGAGGCCCATAAAAAGGTTCGGTGCAGCGCCTGCCATGCCCAATGGTCATACCAGGATTACGGACTGAGCGTGATAAGGGAGGACCTGCTGTCGGGAAACAAGTGGTCCCATCTGACCGCCCAGGGCGATCCCTTCCTGGAAGGCGTCTTAAAAGAACAACTGAAGAGGGGTGAAAGGGTTTATCCCCTTTCAAAGGACTGGGTGACGGGCAGGTCCGGCCTTGGCATCTGGTCGGCCGGATGGCGGTTCAGGCGATGGGAGTTTATGCCGTTGGGGCTGGATCAGAAAGAGAGATACACCGTGTTGCGGCCCCTCTACCAGTATCTTGTCACCTATGTGGATCGCCGGGGAATTGTGCCTCTGGATAACGCCATCCCCACCAGGGGAGACGGTAGCAACCTAGGATGGGCGTTCATGCCCTATGTACCGCACACCACTGCACCCTTTGGGAGGCCATGTGTGGGCTGTCATAAAAACAGGACGGCGGCGGGTTTGGGGATCCAGGATGAGGTGACCGTGGACACCCTCTTAACGATTCCCTCACCGCCCCCGATCAAAGAAATGCGCCTGTTGAATCCCGAGGAACGCAAGAGGCTCCTTGAACCGTCAAAGAGGTGGAAAAAAGAAAGACTCAAATGGCTAGCAGATAAAGACCCGTGAAGCGGTCTTGCTGAGCAGACGATGTCCTTCCTCTGTTACCAAAAACACACTCTCAATCCCGGCCGAGAACTCATTATCAAAAAGCATCTTTGGCTCAAGGGCGAGGGTCATGCCCGCCTCAAGGGGGGTCTCTTTATTTAAAGCGATAATGGGCTGCTCGACAAGCTCAAGGCCGATGCCATGCCCCACAAATGCCACCTTATACCCGGGCGGCCCCAGAAAGGTCTCGGCATAGCCAAGTGATGTGGCCTTGGCGATGGATAGGTGAAAGAGGTCATCTAGGGAGATGCCTGGTTTGACCTTATCCAAGACATGATTTTGTATTTCAATGGCCGCCAGGCTGGCATCAAGGGCCTTTTGGGGCATGGGACCCATGGAAAACATTCGGGTCTCATCGAAGTGGTAGCCATTTAGCATGGAATCAAAATCGATGAAAATCGGCTCATTTGAGGCCAGTTTCTTGCTTCCTGCCCCGCAAGGAAATGCAGGTGAGGTGCCTTCTCCGCTGACAGGCGCATCCAATAACCCCACCAGACCACCACTTCTGCCGCTCAAGATGTGCCAGGGATATCCCTCGGTCTGATAATCCCTGACCCGCAGTTTGGCCCCGTGCCCCAGTTTCCTGGCAAAGGTCTCGAACATCCCTGCAAATTCCATCTCGGTATAACCCGGCCGGATGTTTTCCTCCATATATCCAAAGGTTTTGCATGAAAGTTCGGCGACCCTCTCCATCTGCTCGATCTCCCATGAGGACTTTATCATCCTCACCTTGAGGATCAGGGGAGAGGCATCCACAAACTTCTGATCCTTAAAAAGCCGGCAGCAAAAATTGAACTGATTCACGGGAATCACGTCCAGTTCAAGCCCCAGCGTGCGGGGGAGCCGTCCATAAAAATCCAGAATTCCATGAGGAACCTCCTTTACAGACTTGATCTCGATGATCTCTTTGATGGAAGACTCCCTCCGTGCCCTGGGCATGTATTTTTTTATAAACAAAAGGGGCTTCCCATTGGCAGGTATAAAGAGAAATCCGTTCTGGGCGGTCCCCGAAAAATAAAAGAGGTCAACACGCTGGATTACAAGGAGTCCCTCTATTTCAGCTTTTCTTAATTCTTCTTGGATTCTGAGGATCCGGCTATCTATCTCGCTTGCCGGTACACGAAACTTTTCCTGTTTTTCCATCTGACACCGAATTTGCGTTCTTCTCCCGATGCGTTCATCTATCACAGGTTTACACCTGTTCACAATCCCTTTTCCGAATGGAAGACAATTATTCGGCCTTGGACGAGGCTGAAACGGATACTCACACATCAGGCACGGATTTTTTGTGGCTTGAAAAAGCTCTCCTGGTCTGGTAGGTTTCCCGCAGATGGGAAAGAACTTTGCCTCCATTGATATCGGGACGCATACCGCCAGGGTCCTGATCGTCCAAAAACTTGATCCGCCGGGTCTTTTCCGGCCTCTTTTTCGGGATAGAACCTATATCAGGCTGGGTGGAGATTTTGACTATTCGGGGGGGAAATCGATCCATCCTGATGCCATTTCTCGCACCGTCAAGGCACTTAAAGGTTTCTCACAGTATACGGAGGACTTTGATGTCCACAGGGTCCTTGCTGTGGCCACGGGTGTTGTCAGGGAGGCGTCAAACAGGGAATTGTTTCTTGATTCTCTCCTGGAAAATACAGGCGTTGAGGTCAGACCCATAGGGGGAGATGAGGAAGCTTCCCTTACCGGAAAAGGGGTCTTGCATGCACTTGGGGTTCAAGAGGGTCGTTTTGTTATATTTGATCTTGGCGGTGGAAGCACGGAGTTTTTTTTGGGGGGCAGCCACACACCAGTCGTCCGGTCCATCCCCATTGGCGCATTGACACTGACACAAAGATACCTCAAGTCAGACCCTCCGGGTGAAGGTGAAATTTCTTTTCTTTCAGGATATATCGATAAAGCCCTTAAAGAACTCCATTCAATAAATCCCCAGGGCAGGATTAACGTTACTGATGGCAGTCTTCTCATGGGTACGGGGGGCACCGTCACAACCCTTGCTGCAATGCTTTACGGAATTCCACCTCAAGAGATAGTACCTGAGAGGGTGAATGGGTTGATATTGGAGAGATCGGCTGTAAGGGCTCTTTTTGACAAAATGAGGAAATTGAACCTGGAGGAAAGACGGGGATTGTCGGGTCTCGACCCTGGGAGGGCAGGCGTGATCTTGGCGGGTGCTCTGGTGATATTGAGGGTACTCCATTTCCTGAGGTCATCCCAAATGACGGTGAGCCTGTCAGACCTTCTGGAAGGTATTCTAATCAATCATTTCGAGGGAGAAAAAGATGACTAGGGACAATATTCAATTCGGCTATACATTTGATGATCTCATCCTGATCCCGCGCCGTTCTTCGGTTTTGCCCAGCCAGGTGGGCGTAAAGACGAGGTTATCACGGAATCTCGGCCTCAATGTGCCCATTGTTAGTGCGGCAATGGATACGGTTACCGAATCAGAGACTGCCATTACCCTTGCCCGACAGGGGGGCCTGGGTTTTATCCACAGAAACATGAGCATTGAGCGGCAGGCCTTGGACGTGGAGAAGGTCAAGAAATCTGAAAGCGGAATGATCGTAGACCCCATCACCATAGCGCCTGATCAGAAGCTCCATGATGTGCTCGATATTATGGAGAAATACAGGATTTCCGGTGTGCCCGTGGTAAAGGAAGGGAATCTGGTGGGGATCATCACCAATCGGGATTTGCGGTTTGAAACCAATCTGGACCAGAAGGTGGCGGCGGTGATGACCAAAGACGATCTTGCCACAGCCAGGGTAGGAATTACCCTTGATGAATCCAAGGCGATTCTTCACAAGAGACGTATTGAGAAACTCCTGGTCGTTGACGATGAAGGCAAACTCCAGGGATTGATCACAATAAAGGACATTGAAAAGATAAAAAAATATCCCGATTCATGCAAAGATGAACTTGGACGGTTGAAAGTGGGTGCGGCCGTAGGCGTGGGCCCCGATACCGAAGAGCGTGTTGCAAAACTGGTGGCAGCAGATGTGGATATAGTGGTCATAGACACGGCCCACGGTGATTCAGACCTGGTCATCCAAACGGTCAGGGAAACCAAGAAGAGATTTCCCGATCTGGAACTGGCCGCTGGAAATGTGGCCACCGGCGAGGGCACCAGAGCGCTCATTGAGGCGGGTGCCGATGCCGTCAAGGTAGGTGTAGGACCTGGTTCCATCTGCACAACCCGGGTGGTTGCCGGTATCGGTGTGCCTCAGATGACTGCCATCATGGAATGTGCCAAAGAGGCAAAAAAGTGGGGGGTCCCGATCATAGCGGACGGGGGAATCAAATACTCCGGGGATATCACCAAGGCCATGGCAGGCGGCGCCAATTCTGTCATGATCGGCAGCCTCTTTGGCGGAACCGAAGAAAGCCCCGGTGAGACAATCCTTTTCCAGGGAAGGAGTTATAAGGTGTACCGGGGAATGGGTTCCCTTGAGGCCATGAAGGAAGGGAGCAAGGACAGGTATTTCCAGGCAGAGACAAATCTTGAGAACAAACTGGTGCCGGAAGGCATTGTCGGCAGGGTTCCCTATCGCGGGCCGCTGGCCGATACCATCTATCAACTGGTGGGGGGATTACGGGCAGGAATGGGTTACCTGGGTTGCCCCGATATACAAACGCTTCAGGCAGCGCCACACTTTATTCAGATTACACCGGCAGGTTACAAAGAGGGCCATGTCCACGATGTGATCATCATCAAGGAAGCACCCAATTACCGCGTAGAATAACCAAGAACCCGCGCCCAACTTGTACCACGCAACTTGAAACCCAAAACCCGAAACCATCTCAACCCAATGTCCAACAACCTCTACAGACAAAAAATACTGATTCTGGACTTCGGTTCCCAATACACCCAACTCATCGCCAGACGGGTCCGGGAGACAAAGGTCTATTGCGAGATCCATCCCTTCAACATGGGGCTTGGAAAAATAAAGACCTTTTCGCCAAAAGGCATCATCCTCTCGGGGGGACCCGCCAGCGTATATGACAGGGATGCCCCCATGGCCGAGGGAGCGGTCCTGGAACTGGGGGTGCCGGTCCTGGGGATATGTTATGGGATGCAATTCCTTACGCACCTGCTTGGAGGCACTGTTGCAAGGGCTGTTGATCGAGAGTACGGAAACGCAACCATCACGATTGAGGATGATAAGGACCTCTTTCATGGACTTGGAAAGGGGGCCGCAGAGACCGTATGGATGAGCCACGGTGATCGAATCGACCGGGTTCCCAAAGGATTTGAGGTCCTGGCGAGGAGCAAAAACAGTCCGGTCTCAGCCATGGTAGACCGTGAGCGTAAATTCTTCGGCGTCCAGTTTCATCCGGAGGTAGCCCACACGCCGGAGGGTCCAAAGATCCTGAGGAATTTTCTTTTCAGGGTATGCAGCTGCAAACCTTCTTGGACCATGACCTCCTTTGTTCGCCGGACAATCCGGGGCCTGAGAGAAAAAGTAGGTGACGGCAGGGTAATCTGCGGGCTATCGGGCGGGGTAGACTCCTCCGTAACAGCGGTCCTGCTCCATAAGGCGATCGGCAAGAACCTATCCTGCATCCTCGTAGACAATGGCCTCTTGAGGAGAGGGGAGGCCCAGGAGGTCATGGAGATCTTCCGCGGCTACATGAGTATGGGTCTGCATCTGGTAGATGCCTCCCGTCACTTTATGGGCCACCTCAAAGGTGTCACGGACCCTGAGGAGAAAAGAAAGATCATTGGCAGGGAGTTCATCTCAATTTTTGAAAAGAAGGCCAGAGAATTGGGTGGGGCCGAATTCTTGGCGCAGGGCACCCTGTATCCCGATGTGATTGAAAGCATCTCCTTCAAGGGACCATCAGCGACCATCAAAAGCCATCACAATGTTGGCGGCCTTCCGGACGTTATGAAACTCACGCTCGTTGAACCGCTCCGGGAGCTGTTCAAGGACGAGGTCAGGCAGGTGGGTCTAGAGCTTAATCTTCCCAGGGAATTGGTGATGAGACAGCCGTTTCCCGGCCCGGGCCTTGCGGTCAGAATTCTTGGAGAATTGACCGGTGAGCGGCTTGATATCCTGAGGTCTGCCGATGTGATCGTTGAGGAGGAGATCAAGAAGGCGGGTCTCTACGAAAAGGTGTGGCAGTCTTTTGCCGTCCTTCTCCCGGTGAGGACGGTGGGTGTAATGGGAGATGAGCGGACCTATGAAAATGTTGTCGCCGTCAGGGTGGTGGACAGCCTGGATGCCATGACAGCGGACTGGTCAAGGGTGCCGTATGAGGTCCTGGGAGCCATTTCCAACAGGATCATCAACAGCGTCAACGGCGTCAACCGGGTTGTCTACGATATTTCCTCAAAACCCCCCAGTACGATCGAGTGGGAATAGCTGATGTCCGGCTTGACCGGATTAATATGAGGTGGCTGAGCGATGAAAAAGCTGGTTGTTCTTTTTGTCCTTTTTCTGCTTTTGGTTCTGCCTTCCCCTTTACTCTCTGCCGAATCTCCGGATGAACAAGGGGCGTATCAGGAGAAAATCCCCACCCTCGAATCTTTGCTGGAATCCATCATTGATGTATCCGAGCAGATTGCGGCGACACAAAAAATTTTGCAAGGCCCCGGAGGTCTTGGCAGGGAGCAGAGCCTGAGGGAAGAGATCAACATCCTGAGTGTAAAGCTGCGGGACATGGAGGAGACCTTTGACCAGTTGGCCACTGATGTAGGTTTTCGGGCCTTTAGAGAAAAAAAGAAAGTCGCGGTGGATTGGAACCAGGAGTTCCAGGAACTCATTGGGCCTGTGTTGCGGGAAGTGAAAAAAATGACTTCCCATCCGAGGGAGCTCGAAAAACTCAGGAGTAAAATTGATATTTACCGTTCCCAACTTGAGGTGACTAAAGAGGCCATCGAAAATCTCTCGAAGCTCCAATATTATGTCAAAAACCCCGAGCTCATCAAGAAACTGAATAGTCTCATGAGTATGTGGCAGGAGAGGAGGCTCGAGATTGGCACTCAGATGAATATCGCTATTCAGCGACTTGATCAGAGACTGGAAAAGAAGAAGCCGATTTCTGAAACGCTTCAGGAATTGCTGCAGCTTTTTTTCAAAAGCAGGGGCCGCAACGTCCTGTTCGCCCTCTTCGCCTTTGCCTTTGTGTGGGTCGCCCTTCACTACCTCCATAAGCTGATCCGTACATTCAGCCCCTTTCATAAGCGGGGTCGATCTTTCTCTGTCCGGATCTTTGACATGTCATACATTATTTTTACGGTGGTGGTGTCTCTCATGGCGCTCCTCGGGGTGCTCTATTCCTTTGGGGACTGGGTTCTCCTGTCTCTGGCCATTATATTTATCCTGGGCGTCGGCTGGGCCTCAAAGCAGGCGCTTCCCAAGTTCTGGAACCAGGTGACCCTCATGCTCAATTTTGGATCGGTGAGAGAAGGGGAAGTCGTCATCTACAAGGGGATTCCCTATGAAGTAGCCTCCATAAATATATACTCGGAGCTTACCAATAGAAAACTGGGAGGTGGCTTTGTCCGTCTCCATATAAAAGATCTGGTGGAATTTCGATCACGCCCAGTGTTCAAAAACGAGCCATGGTTTCCATCAGAATGCGGTGACTGGGTACGGTTGGCAGACGGGACTTACGGAAGAGTGGTGGGCCAGACACCCGAACTGGTGGAGGTGAAACTCCTCGGGGGGGCCTTGAAAACCTACAGGACGACCGATTATCTGACCCAATCGCCCATGAACCTCTCCACCGGTTTCAGGATTCCCGTGACCTTTGGGATTGACTACGGGCATCAGGCCATCATTACCCGTGAAATACCCGAGATTATCGAAAAGGCAGTTATTGACGGCCTCACGGCCGAGGGGTTTGGGGAGAGCATTGCAAACATAACGGTGCAGTTCAAGGAGGCAGGGACCTCTTCACTGGATGTGGCTGTGTTGGCAGATTTCAACAAAAACGCGGGCCCCAAATACGCTGTTTTGGAAAGGGCCATCAGTCGGATCTGTGTTGACACCTGCAATTTCAACCAGTGGGTGATTCCCTTCCAGCAGGTCACTGTTCATATGGCCGAGGCGGGAGATTGAATATTGAATATTGAGGATTGACGATTGGCTGGGGTCACGAGAAGATTAAGTTGGTTGGCATTAACTTCGCAACTTCTCAAAAACTCCCGGAGAAATAATAGGATTTTTGGAGTGGGGTTCGGGTGTTTCTTGAAGGCGCTCTCTCAAAGTGAATTTACCTCTCACTTCCGCAGTGGTTGATATTTGGGGTTTTTTCCTACTGAATCCTATTGGCTTCTCCATACTTTTGTCAAAACCCCAAATATCAGCCACGCTACGACGACAGGTTTAGAGAGCGCCGGAAAGAAACAGCTGAGCCCCACGGTGCCCGAGATTATTGAGAACATACGGTTGGCATTGCTCACTGTTGCCAGAAGCCTGCGGTGAGGTCTTTGATGGTTGAAGTGAAATCTTGATTTGGAGGAGAGAGGTGGATAATAAGAGGTTGGAAAATGAACTTAGCATAGCGGCTCGGGAATTTCAGGAGAGATTCGAGGCCTTTGAAAAGGCCGCCCAAAGGCTCATGGTCATTATGGAGTGTATGCATCAGGAGAGACGTAAAGAATTCAAGGCCCTTTCGAACGATACCCAGCGTCTGCATGAATTCCTGGTTCAAACAATGGATGATAGCGGCGAGATTGTTGAAAAATGTTTTGGCGTCAGATGTGTGGCCGACAGGGAGAAGATTGAAGAATAGCGACGGTAGGGGTCTCGGGCTGGTCCAATCCGCCTCGCAAGAAATCAGAGCTCCGGGGACGTCAATTTCTGTCTCCCCGAGCCTGCGTCAGAGGCATTGTGCCATTGGTCAGAACCTCTTTTTTGAGATGTCTTGGAGGATGAGCTGCGGTGAAAGATGAAGACTTAGCTGGCAGCAAAAAAAGGTTTCGAATTCTTGCTGTGGATGATCAAGAGTCAATCCTAGATCTGTATCAACAGATTCTTTGCCCGTTAGAGGGAGAACACTATTCAACCACTCCTACCCCTGTTTTTGAGTTGACCTTTTCCAGATACGCAGAAGGAGCGGTAGAGGCAGTACGGTCTGCTATTGAGGAGGACAGGCCCTTTGCCATGGCGTTTATAGATATACGCCTGCCACCAGGTCGGAGTGGGGTATGGGCTGCCGAGCAGATTCGTAAGCTGGATCCGGATGTGGGAATTGCACTTATAACAGGGTATGAGGGCACCGATCTTGGGGAAGTCCAATGCCGAGTTCCGCCCCTTGACAAGCTTCTTTATCTGGAAAAACCCTTTGGCGACAAAGAGATGTGGCAACTGGCCTCATCTTTGTGTGAGAAATGGGACCTGGACAGAGAATTCCAGAAAACCAAGGCAGAATTGGAAGGCCTGGTTGCGGAAAGCAGCTCCGCCTTGATTGCAGCAACCCAGCAATTGGAAGAGGAAATAAAAACCCGTATAAATGCAGAAGAAATATCCCGGGAGAGCGAGGAGAACTTCCGCAATACGATATTGAATAACGCAGACGGCATCATAATTTTGAATAAACAGGGAATCGTACGCTTCTTGAACCCGGCGGCAGAATCGATTCTTGGCAGAAAGCCTGAGAGTCTTGTTGGAGAGCCTTTCGGTTACAAAATACAGATATCGCACGGCGAGTTAACCGAGATAGAAATTGATCGTGATAATGGAACTTTGGTTCCGGTGGAAATCCGTGTTGTGGATGTAAAGTGGGAAGGAGAGGCAGCCCATCTGGCATCGGTGAGGGATCTAACAGAGCACAGGCGGGTAAAAGATGAACTTGAACAAAGCCTTAGTGAATTACAAAAAAACATGCGGTCGACTGTGCAGGCCCTGGCGCTTACGGTCGAGAGGAGAGACCATTACACGGCTGGCCATCAACAGCGTGTGGCTGATCTTTCACGTGCCATCGCCGGGGAGATGGGTGTCTCACAGGAGCAAACCGAAGGGATTTATCTGGCTGCATTCGTGCACGATATTGGAAAGATGGGCACACCAACCGAAATCCTGGTCAAACCCAGTGAACTAACGGAGCTGGAATTCAAGCTGATCGAACCACACCCCCAAGTGGCCTACGAGATCTTGAAAACTATCGAATTTTCCTGGCCAATCGCCGAGATTGTTTTGCAACATCACGAAAGGATGGATGGTTCAGGTTATCCACACGGGCTGCAAGGCAATAAGATCCTCCTGGAAGCAAGGATTCTGGGTGTTGCTGATGTGGTGGAAGCCATGGCCTCTGATCGGCCCTACCGGCCTGCCCAAGGAATTGATGCGGCTCTGGGGGAAATCCAAAAAAACAGGGACGCACTCTATGATCCTTTAGTGGTCGATGCCTGCCTGAAGCTTTTTACCGAGAAAGGATTTGGGTTTGCCGCCTGACTTGAAGAAAGAAGCCCATCTGTCAAGAATCTGATAGCGTGTTGTCGGATATAACTCAAGCCAAAGGGTTTGATTGATGTGAACAGGAAAGGCCCATACACGATGTTAAAGACTGGTGTGTATGGGCTTTTCTTACCCCCGCGTATGGCGAGACTACAGGGAGATTCAATAAGGAGCGTGAAAGATGGGAAATTCGGATACAATCAAACGTGTGTGGGCCCGGGAGATATTGAACTACAGAGGCTACCCTACGGTTGAGGCCGAGGTGGTTCTGACTGACGGCAGTCGTGGGCTGGGTGCAGTTCCTGCGGGGATCAGCACAGGCAGCAGCGAAGTAGGGCAGCTATTGGACGGTGATCCCATGCGTTTCAGTGGCAGGGGTGTTCTCAGGGCGGTTGAAAATGTCAAAAAGGAAATCGCCCCTGCCTTGAAGGGAATGAAGGCATCTGAGCAAGCAAGGATTGATGAGAAGCTTCTGGAACTGGATGGGACCCCAAACAAGAGCAGGCTGGGGGGCAATGCCATCCTGGCGGTCTCCCTGGCAACCGCACAAGCTGCTGCCGAAAGCAGGGAGATACCCCTTTATCGTCATCTCGGGGGTGAAGGCCCCTTTCGTCTTCCCGTGCCCACACTCGACATTCTCTGTGGAGGCTCACATGCCGAGGACTCTGTTGACATTCAGGAGTACCTGGTAATCCCTCTGGGGTTCGCTACGTTTGAGGAGGCCCTCCTTGCGGGCGACGCAGTTTACAGGAAACTGGCAGAGTTGCTCAAGGCGCAAGGTCAAAGTGTTCGTGCAGGGAGCGGGCCACTTTCAGCCGCTCTGGGTTCAAACAGAGAGGGTGTGGAGGTTATCGCAAGAGCCATTGAAAAGGCGGGCTACAGACTGGGTGCGGAGTGCTTCATCGGTCTCGATGTTGCAGCCTCCGAGATGTTTAAGGACGGTGAATATGTCCTTGCACGGGAAGGGCGAACCCTCAACTCGCAGGAGATGGCAGACCTTTGGGCGGAGTGGGTGGACGCTTATCCCATTGTCAGCATCGAGGATGGAATGGCAGAGGAAGACTGGGAGGGGTGGCAGGCTTTGACAGAGCGTTTGGGAAACAAGGTGCAACTGGTGGGAGATGATCTGTTCACGACCACCCCCGATCGTGTAAGGAAGGGGATCAAACTGGAAGCCGCCAACGCCGTCCTCATAAAACCAAACCAGATAGGGACCCTTACCGAGACACTTGAGACAATAGACATCGCTCAAAGGGCCGGGTGGGCGGCCATGATGAGTTGTCGTTCGGGAGAGACGGAGGACACCACCATAGCGGATTTGGCGGTGCTGGCGGGCACCGGACAGATAAAGGCAGGTCCCCCGTGTCTGCAGAGCATTTCCAAATACAACCGGCTTCTTCGAATTGCGGAAGAGATGGGCGATGACGCAGCGTATGCAGGGTTTCAGGCGTACAGGGTGGGGAAGGGTGATTCTTGATTGGCTCGCGTTTCAGATTTCTGGTGTGAGGTGATGCCAGGAAAAGATCGGGGTAGCCGTTAGGGAGGAACTGGAGCGTTAATCAGTGATCAGTAATCGGTGGGGAAGGATGAGGCCTTTATTCAGTAAGGAAAACCCGGCCCTCTGGACCAGTCGAAGATCCCGCTTCGCGGGGGTCAGAGCAAAACGGCTCTGCCTTTGTTTGGCTTGACATGTGGAGTATTGGAGTTGTGGAGTATTGGAGTATTGAAACATCGTAGAAGGCGGTCATTTTTTCCGAAACAAGAACTGTTTTGTGTGGTCCATCATCTGTGTTCAAGGTTTTTTATCACCACCCCAACACTCCAGTACTCCAACACTCCATTAGCCAATGAAGTTCCGGTAAACTTATCCCCTCTGGGGTAAACAAAAGCCGGGCCCTCCAAGGCGGAGGCTGGACCCGGATCTTTACTCATGACGGAAGGAGGTTAGCAAATGCCATTGAGAGCCAAGGTAGAAGGGCCTGTGATGGTCTTTGAGGAAATGGAGGTGGGTGAGGAGATGCCCGAACTCCGGGTTGTTTTTGATGAGGATATGCAGGGGAGGTTTCTGGCGGGCCTCAAGGAGGAAAACCCCTGGTATTCTCGTGAGTCGCCCTGGGGTGGCCCCATCACTTATCACCCTCTGTTGGACGACGCGCCCATGGAGGCCACCATGCACCGCTACCAATACCCCTTTGGCTTTGTTCACGCCGTGCAGGAGACCGAATTTATCAATCCGCTCCCCTTGGGCAAGCCGGCGCGTATTACTACCAAGGTGGTAGACAAATATGAAAAACGGGGGAGAGGATACATCGTCATCGAATCGCTGATTGTTGATGAAGACGGGTTGGAAATAATGCGCACCAGGAACCATGCCATGATTGAAGATGAACGGGTGAGGGAGGCCGCCGGGTTGGGGCTCTTGCATGTTCCCCTTTCCAGTGCAGCCAAATACAACAGGGGTGAGAGTGGGGAGGATAAGTCATGACCATAGCCACCGAAAATCTTGAGGTGGGGCAGGAACTGCCTCCGGTGAGAAAAGAGATTAGCTTTGAGGACATGCGCCTTTTCAGTATGTGGAGCAACCTCAATATTCATACGGATTGGGAAAGTGCCAAGAAAGCCGGGCTGCCCGCCCCCATAGCTCAGGGGCTCATGTCTCACGCCTACCTGTCGGAAATGCTGACTCAATTTTTTGGCAAGAACTGGCTCCAGGGCGGGACCCTATCCATTAAGTTCATTGGATACACCTTGCCCGGCGACGTCATTACCACCAGAGGCATTGTCCGGGAAAAGGTGGCCGAAGGGTCCGCCACCCGGCTCAACTGCGACGTCTGGTGTGAAAGCCTCAGCGGCGAGAAGACAGTGGTAGGTACTGCCAGCGCTTTGGTGGATTGAGAAAACTTTGCGGCTTTGCGCCTTTGCGAGAGACCTTTTTGGTTCCGGTTATCCGGGTGAGGAGTGGTGGCCATGGAGGGAACATGGGTTGAACATTTTTCATCGGTTGCATTTCCCTGGGTGTTTGCGTTTGTAACGGTTGTTTTGCTTCTTCGGAACAACCGCAAAAACAAGAACCCCTTGGAATGGAGCCGCGTTGATCGTTGTCTCCTTCTTATCGCACTGTTTTGCTTTGTGGGGGGAGCCAGTAATCTTGTGACGGGCATCGGTGCGTCCTTATATTTTGAGCGCTTGCCCTGGGTCAACTGGTCCTTTGCTCAACCCTATTATCACATAAATCGAATTATCGGGCTCCCTTGGATACTTCTCTTGCTTTTTGGTCTATGGTTACGTCGGCGCTCCCCGGGGAATCGAGTTTTTGCCCACACCGTTATTCAATACAACGCAGTCCATGTCTCACTTGTCTGTTATATCTTCGGGCCCGTTACCCACCCCGGCCCCTTCCTTTTGGGGATGGCGCTGGGGACGCTTAACTTTCTCCTTTTTGAACTGAAAATAGCCCTGCCGTGGCTGGTGACATTCACTGTTCTCACCGTGGGCTCGTCAATCGCCACCTGGGCCGGTCTGATTCCATACGCCCCCGTCTTTTCATCGTCCGCTTTTAGCGGTGGGAAGGTCGAGACATATTATTTTGTGGGGACCTTGGCGCTTGTGATGGTGGTCTTTCTCCTCATGCTTCTCCTTGTCGCCTATATATTCGCCCGGTGGAGGGATCGGGAGATAAAGGTGGCTGAAATGACCGATCTTCTCAAAAAGATGTTTGGCCGATATCTCTCCACAGAGGTCATGAATTCGCTGATTGAGAACCCGCTGGCCCTTGAATTGGGGGGAGAGAGACGGCGAGTAACGATCATGATGACTGATCTGCGGGGCTTTACCGCCCTGTCGGAGCGTCTTGAACCAGAGCGGGTGGTTCAGTTGCTCAACTCCTACTTCGAAGTCATGGTAGATGAGGTCCTAAAATACAACGGAACGATAAATGAGATTATCGGCGACGCACTGCTCGTCATTTTTGGCGCACCGCAAGAGATGCTGGATCGTGCGGAACAGGCCATCGCCTGTGCCATTGCCATGCAGAACGCGATGGCACGGGTAAACGAGGAGAACCGTACCAATGGCCTTCCCGAGCTTGAAATGGGGATTGGCCTCAACGAGGCGGAGGTGATCGTCGGAAACATTGGGTCGAGTAAGCGAAGCAAGTATGCCGTGGTAGGCAGCGGTGTAAACATGACCAGCCGGATTGAATCTTACACCGTCGGCGGGCAAATACTCATTTCGGAATCGGTCCACAAACAGGCGGGAGAGATCCTGCGTATTGATGCCCAGAGGGAGGTGTTTCCCAAGGGAGCCGAAACGCCGTTAAAGATTTACGAAGTTGGCGGTATTTCCGGCCGTTTCAATCTCGCCTTGGAGGAGAAGGACCCGGCCCTGGTCATTCTTGCACGGCACATTCCACTGAGGTGCACGGTGCTGGAAGGCAAGCACGTGGGAAAAAAAGGTGTTGAGTGTTTTATGACCAGGCTTTCCAGGAAATGCGCCGAGATTACCCTGGCCGAACCGGTTGAACTGTTGAACAACCTGAAGATGAACCTGGTGGAAGTGGATCAGGAACTTGCGTGTAAGGATTTCTATGGTAAGGTCATAGGGCATTCGGGGGAGGACAGCCGTTCGCACGTGGTTCGATTCACCTCGGTACCCGCGGAGGTCAGGTCTTACTTTCAGGCGCATCGGCAATATGCCACTGGTTCAAAACCGGATATGAAATGACCCAAACAAAGTTCAGCTTTTTAACGATGCATCATATACGGAGGAACGGTTTTGATGCAGCGTGATTACCATCGGTAAGAGGTTAAGGAAATGAACATTTTAAGTGTTGATGTGGGAACAACGGGTATGAAAATGGGTGTTTTTCGCGTAGAGGAAAGTGATTTGGGTTTGATAAAAGGCTTCTCAGAGACCTACGAAATTCATACCTACAATGATGGATTGTTCAGCGACATAGACCCCAAGAAATGGCAGAAGGCCTTTATGGCCGGTTGCCGTGCCATGGGAGATCTGATGGGTGATATAGACGTCATTTCACTCTCAGGAACGACTCCCGGTATGACAGCCATGGACCGGGACGGCAATGCCGTCTATCCGGCCATCCTTATGTTAGACCAGCGTTCCCGCCAGCAGGCGCATCATATCATCAGCACCATCGGTATGAAGAGGCTGATGGAGGTTACCGGCAATATGCCCGTTGCAGGGGGCTGTTCCCTTGCGAGCATCCTTTGGATAAAGGATACCCATCCTGAGATTTTTGAGAGAACCCATGTCTTTGGCCACTCCAACACGTTTATGGCCCGCTGGCTGACAGGATGTTTCGCCATTGATCCCTCATCGGCTTCCCTTACGGCCCTTTACAACACGGTGGAAAACAATTTTACGTGGAACAGTGAAATTGCAGGTTCTTTTGGTCTCTCGGTGGATCGCCTGCCCCGGGTCATCCCGTCCCACGAAAGCGCCGGGCGTGTGTGTGGCTCGCTTGCCTCGGATTTGGGTATGAAAAGAGAACCCCACGTTGTCATCGGCGGCAACGATGCGGTGCTCGCAGCTTACTCTCTGGGGATTCAGGAGCCCGGCGAAATCATCAATGTAAACGGTACCTGTGAGATTACCCTCATTTGCCTTCCAAAATGCCTCGCATCAAGAAACTACAATGTCCGGGCGCATGTTATTCCGGATCGATGGTTGACGCTCTATGTCATGAACGCGGGCGGGATTGCCATGGAATGGTTCAGGGATCTCTTTTGTATGGAGATGGATGCGGATCGCTTTTACAGCGATTTCCTCCCAAACGCCATCGAACAATGGCTCGAACGGGAGAGCGGGGTGAGCTATATCCCGTATCTCATGGGATCGCGATACTCCCAGGAACCGCTAAAAGCAGCGTTTCAGGGGCTGACCCCTGAAACCAAGCGACAAGAATTGCTGGCAGCCTTGATCAAGGGCCTCTGTCAATACCAGCGGGAGCATCTGAGGGATGTGGGAATCGAGGTGCCCCTGAAAAGAACAATCCACATAACCGGCGGTGCAGTAAACCCCGCCATCATCCTTGCCAAAAAGAAGTGGATGAGAAATTGCAAGTACATCCACCGGGAAGAATCTTCCATGAGAGGCGCGGCCCTGCTCGGTATAAAATACTTGCAGGGGAATGGCTGACCTTTTACGCGAATTCGCAGAGGCCGTTGCTCAAGGCGACTCCCCGGTCTGTCTTAACCTGTATGATGGCCCCACCGTTCTTCATCCAGCAGCGGGTCGTGAGAATATCTCCGGGGTAAACCACACTGGAAAACCGGGCCTTGAAGTTTTTGAGACGCTCCACCTCGCCGTCCAAGACATGGTTCACGATGTCCCGAACAGTAGACCCGTAAGTGCAGAGGCCGTGAAGGATCGGTTTGTCAAAACCGCCCTGCCTGGCAAACGCCGGGTCCAGGTGAAGAGGGTTGAAATCACCGTTCAGGCGATAGAGGGCGGCCTGGTCTTTATGGACCTTTGAAGAGATGGTGTAGTCCGCCTCCCTGTCTTCGGGTGGGGTTAGGGTTTCCGATTTTGGCCCCGGGTCCCCCCCAAAGCCTCCGGCCCCCACATAGAAATTCACCCAACGGGTTTCAAAGGTGTGACGGTCATCCTCGGTTCGGCCCGAGACTTTGATATGGTAAACCGCTGCCTTGCCCTTGTCATAGATGTCTGTTACCTCACCCACCACCACAAACCGCCCCTCAGTCGGCAGGGGAGCCGGAACCCGGATGGTCTGCTCACCGTGCAGGAAGCGTGACCAGTCTACCTTGTCACCCACACGAGGATAGGCCCTCATGGCCGGGACCACGCAAAAGCTCGGCAGGACCTTTAATCCGCTGGCTGCACCTTCATAGACAAAATCCAGGTCTTCAACAGAAGCGCCCACACCCAGAGCATAAAGGACCACATCCTTCCAGGTGTATTCAAAGATGACGGGTTCGGTTTTCTTGCCGATTACACTCAGATCCACTTCAGACATGATGTACCTCCTATAGGCCTCTGGGGGGCTTGGGGCTGCAGTAATAGACCGAAGGTTCGGTCCCCGCTTCAGGATTCAGTTGAAAGGTCTCTCTTGTTTTCAGGATCGTGGAGACCGCGCTTTTGCTGTCATCCAGGTCCCCAAAATGCATGGCCTGTCCTTCACAGCAGATGACACAAAAAGGATCGAGTCCCTTGTCAATCCTGTCTATGCAAAGGTTGCATTTTTCCGCCTTCTCTTTCTGGCCGTTGTAGCGGATGGCATCGTAGGCACAGGCTTCCATGCAGGCCTGGCAACCGTCGCATCTTTCTTGGTCCAGGACCACCGGACCATCTTCCCTCTTACCCAGGGCCTCCAACGGGCAGGCGTCTACACAGGGGGGGCGGGCGCAGTGGTTACAGAGTCTTGGCAGAAAACTCATTTTCAGGTCGGGAAAACGACCCTCCGGTGTATCTTTTTTGCCGGTATTTCGGGTTTCAACACGAATCCAACGCTCTCTGGTAGTATTCTCATTCCTGCAAGCGACGGTACAGGCCTCACACCCGATGCACCGCTCCTGGTCTATGATAAGTCCCAGCCGTCTCTTCAAGCGTCCACCTCCTCGGCCTTAACCACCTCAACAGCCACGTCATTCATGTGCATATTGGGTTCGTAAAGGGTCTCCTGGACCGGATTGATGATATCGTGGGTCAGATGGTTTACGCTCCCTTCCTTGAATTGGCCGATCCACCACCCCTGCGTGATATTGATGACCCGGGGTGCAACCCCTTCCGTCACCTTTGCCATGAGGGTGGTCCTGCCCCGGTCATTGAATACAGTGACAAGGTCATTGTCGGATATATTTCTCTCTGCGGCGTCCTTTGGATTTATTTCCACCACTGGCTCCGGGTTCAGGTCAAGCAGGGAAGGGACGTTCGCGAACATGGAGTGAGTCCGGAACCGGCTGTGTCCCTGGATAAACGTGAGGGGATATTTTTGTCCCTTGGGTGCAACCGGGGCCTCCACGGGTTCCAGATAGACGGGGAGGGCCTGTCCTGCATCGCGAAGACGTTCGCAATAGAATTCGATTTTCCCGGAAGGTGTTGAAAAAGGGATGTCAATTTCCTGGTCCATGTCAGGGATAAGCTTTAGCCTCATGGGACCCTCCCCAAGTGTTTCCCTGGTGATTCCCTCCATTGAAGGATCACCTGAGTCCAGGATCAAGTCAATAAATCCTTCCTCTCCCTTAGTAAAATAATCCCCAAAACCCAGCCTGCCAGCCAATCCCGAGGCAATATCCACGTCAGACCTGGATTCGTAAAGCGGCTCTATGACCTTCTGCTGGAGTTGCACATGGGGATAGGGGAATGGAATAAGGTCTGAAAACTCCAGATAGCTGCAGGCCGGCAACAACATATCGGCATACCGGGCGGTGGGAGTCATAAAAAGTTCAGCGGCCACTATGAAATCCAGCTTTGGGAATATTTCATTAGCAATTTTGGTACTATGCGCGCATTGGTTCAAGAAGTTTATGAAGGAAAACCAGACCGCTTTTATGGGGTATGGCCTGCCGGAAATGATGGCATCATAGAGTTGAAGTATCCCCAGACGGGAATAGGAAGGCCTGTCCGGTTCGGCATGGAGAAAGGGCCGCCAGTTGAGCACGGCCGGGAGGTAGCCGCCGCTAAAGGTGACGGTGACATTGCCCGTAAGCGCGGCGATCGTTCCGAGGGCCCTCAGGGAGATATCGCCGTGAAAGGTCCTGGTGAACCCCATGTGGGTGATAAACGTGACAGGCCTGCTGCGCCCTATCCTCAAGGCCAGTTTTTCAATGACCTCAACCGGAATGCCCGTTATCTCCGCGGTGCGGTCGGGGGAGTATTCCCGGGCCAGATCCATAAGGAGTCGGAGGGCTGGCTTGCATTCAAATCCGTTTATTGTGTGGGTTCCGGTCATCATGGGGATGGTCCCGTGGTCGCTTTGCACCTTGGGGGAATCGGATGTTTTGTCCCATATCACGTAATCCTCTGAGCCTTCCGCCCCGATCTCTTTACCCTTTACATACTCCCCTGTATCGGTCCTGACCAGATAGGGTCCGACAGTGTATCTCTGGATAAACCCGTTATCCTCAAACCCTTCGCGGAAAAGGACATTCATCAGTCCCAACGCCAGGGCCACATCCGTACCGGGTCGGACCCCGAGGTATTGGTCGGCCTTTGAGGCGGTGACCGTAAAGCGGGGATCGATGACCACCACACGGGCCCCCTTCTCCTTGGCGTCCATGATCCGGCGCATCATGTTGAGGGGTTGGGACTCTGCGGGGTTTGAGCCCCAGACAACCACCATCTCCGGCTCAACCTTTCCCGTCAGGAATTTGCCCATGAGGAACTGATAAGGGAACTGAGCACCAAAGAGCGCGCGGCTGCC
>JADHXI010000066.1 GCA_016783065.1 Desulfobacteraceae bacterium
TTTTCTCCTGATAAGCCATATTAGCTTCTCCGTGCTTTTGGCAAAACCCCAAATATCAGCCACCCTGCGACTACAGGTTTAGAGAGCGCCTGAAAGAAATGGCCAAACCCCACGGTACCCGAGTTTATTGAGAACTTACAAACAATCAGACAGAAGAAAGGAAGAGGCTATGAACAGCAGAAATTTCACCAAAAAGAAAATTTGGAGTTGCAAGGCCCTCCTGCTTGTGACCGCCGTAATCATGCTGCTTACCATTCATGTATCGAGCATGAACGCGTCGGCGGCCAACATGCTCAAGTTGGGGCTCCTTCAGGAACCCAGGACACTCAATATCTGGCGTGCAGGTGACAGATGGTCGTTAAAGGTCCTTGGCCTCATCTACCAGCCCCTCTATATTCGGAGTGCCGACACGTTGAAACTCATCCCGTGGCTGGCAGAGGGAGAACCCGTGTTTGATCCCGACACCCTTTCCTACACGGTCAAGATCAGACCTGCCAAGTGGTCCGACGGAACAGAGTTCACATCGGCGGATGTGGCCTTTACCGGACGTTTTATAAAGGAGTTCCGGGTCCCGAGATACCTCTCCAAATGGAAGTTCATCAAGAAGATTGAGACACCGGACAAACACACGGTGAAATTTTATCTCGAAAAACCAAAGGCCATCTTTCTGACGAGAACCCTGACGACCCCCATTGTGCAGGAAAAGGAATGGGTCAAAATTATTGAAGCGGCCAGGAAGTCAAAAAAACCACTGGCCAAATTGCTCAATGAAAAAATAAAAAACCCGGTTGGCACCGGCCCATTTGTCTTAAAGGATTGGCGGCAGGGAGCCTACCTGTTCCTCCAAAAGAACAAGTTCTTTTTCGGTAACGGTCAGAAGATAAGCGGTAGGTTGCTAGGTCCTTACATAGACGGGATTATTTTCAAGATCTACGGCACCTCCGATGCCGCCGTCCTGGCCATAAAGAAGGGGAGCATCGATATGTTTTGGTGGGGCATCCAACCGGGATATATTGAGGATCTCAAGGCGAGCCCCGATATCGAGTTGTTCACCAATGACAGGAGTGCACTTTATTACATGGGGTTCAATGTCAGGAAACCTCCCTTCAACGATGTCAATTTGAGGCGAGCGGTGGCCACCTTGATCGATGAGGACTTTATCATTTCTCGAATTCTTCAGGGATACGGGCTCAGGATGTACTCGATTGTACCCGCGGGGAACAAGTTTTGGTACTGTCCGGACGTACCCCGTTATTGTAAAGGATGTAAGAGGGAACAGCGCATCAAGAAGGCCTTCGAGATTCTGGAGGGCGCAGGTTATACCTGGGAGGTGCCACCTGTGGACCCGAGTGGAAAGGTGGTGCGCGGTGAGGGTATTCGGCTGCCCAACGGCGAACCTATGGAAAAACTTACGATTCTGACCCCCCCGGCAGACTATGACCCGCATCGGGCCATGTGCGGTATGATGATGCAGGAATGGCTACGGGAGTTGGGGGTTCCAGCCTATTCAAGGCCCATGGCCTTTGGGGCCCTGATCCAGCAGGTCAAGGTAAAACACGACTTTGATGCCTTTATCCTGGGATACGGGAGATTGTCGCTTGATCCGGACTATTTGAGAAACTTCTTTATCACCAAGAATGACAAGAGACGCGGATGGAATATGAGCGGATATAGCAACCCCGAGTATGATCGCATCGCTGAAGAATCCGCCAGTGCCATGAACAGGGAAAAACGAAGGGAATTGATATGGGAGATGCAAAAAATAATTATAGGAGACGTCCCCTATATCCCCCTTTATAACCCGAAACTGGTTGAGGCGGTCCGCAAGGGAAGATTCAGCGGATGGGTACAGATGCTTGGAGGGATCGGAAACATGTGGACATTCTGTCAGTTGAAGCCCATGTGATGACCCAAAGCGCAGAGCGCGAAGAGTTGGCCCAGCGCGGCACTCAATGCGCTCTGCAAGTCAGGTGTTTCGGTAGAACGTAAACCGGATAGCGGATCTTATGGAACTGAGAAAATACATAGCCCGCAGATTGGTCCAGATCATCGTCATCTTTTTTGTGATCCTTACGGTTCTGTTCCTGCTCTTCCGTCTGGCCCCAGGGGATCCCGTCTCCAGGATGGTCGACCCTGACATGACCCCCGAGGATTCAGAATATCTCATCGCCCAGCTGGGTCTGGATCAACCGATCTGGGTTCAATACATAATTTATATCAAGAATTTCTTTGTGGGCCAGTTCGGCTATTCCTTTCATTACGGGGAACCGGTGGTCAAGATCATCTGGGATCGTTTGCCCAACACCATCCTCCTCTTCACCACCGCCATCATCCTATCGGCCCTGGTGGGGGTCTTTTTGGGAAAGATTGCATCATGGCACAAGGGGAAGAAGACCGATGCTGGGATGACCATCGGGGCCTTGGTCACCCACACACTTTTCCTGCCATGGCTGGCCCTGATCATGATTTGGGTGTTTGGCTTCAAGCTGGGTTGGTTTCCCATAAACGGTATGGTTTCCGAGGAGGTATGGCTCGATCCGGATTCCGGGTTTGTGGCAAAGGCCCTGGATGTCATCCATCACATGATCCTGCCTCTGGCCACCCTGTTTCTCATACACTTCGGGGCCTATCTTCTGATCATGCGGAGCAGCATGCTTGAGACGCTGAAAGAGGACTATATCCTGACCGCAAGGGCCAAAGGCCTGGAGGAAAAGGTGATCCGGGACCATCATGCCGCCCCCAATGCCGCCCTGCCCGTGGTCACCAGTGTAGGCCTCAGTCTGGCCTTTTCCATCAATGGGGGAGCCCTTACGGAGACGGTCTTTACCTGGCCCGGCATTGGGAGGGAGTTGGTGTTTTCGGTAAGCCACAACGATTATCCATTGGCACAGGCCTCTTTTTTGCTGATTGCCATTGTAGTCCTAATCTCCAATCTGGTTGTGGATGTGCTCTACGCCTATCTGGACCCAAGGATCAGATATTGATGGATAGCACCTGATGAAAGTCGATACGTTTCAATCAGAGGCAGATATCCCCAGAAGATTTGGCTGGATCGGCCCCTTCCTGGAGGGGTGGTCTATCTTCAAACAGAGCCTTTTGGGCAAGATAGGCCTCACCCTCCTGATCATTTTTGCGGTTATGGCCCTTTGCAGTTTCATACCTCCTTTGATCAACCCCATGTACAATCCCATGACAGGTGTGGACCCGGAGATCACCCATTCCACAGGCCCTTCCTGGAGACACTGGCTGGGGACGGACTTCATGGGCCGGGATATCTTTAGCCAGCTCCTGGCAGGGGCACGGGTTGCTTTTATGGTGGGAGTCTCGGCGGCCGTTATGAGTATCTTTCTGGGGACCTCCATCGGTATGACTGCGGGATACATGGGCAGCTTTGTGGATACCCTGCTCATGCGTCTGGCGGACATGATTATGGTCATGCCCACCCTCCTTGTTGTTCTGATCCTGTCTTCGGTCTTTGGACAGCTCAATATATGGACCATCGTGGTGATTATTGCCCTCTTCCGCTGGCCGGGGGTATCTCGGATTATCCGGGGTCAGACCCTATCCCTGAAACAAAGATCCTTTGTTGAGGCAGCCAAGGTGGCAGGGGCCTCCCATCTGGGGATCATCATCAGACACATCATGCCCAATGTGCTTCCCCTTGCGTTTTTATTCATGACCTTTCGAGTGACCTCCGCAATCATCATAGAGGCGGCCTTGGCCTTTTTGGGATTTGGAGATCCCGGCACGGTGAGCTGGGGAATGATGCTGCAATGGGTCTGGAAGACAGGACATATGTTTCAGGCTCCCTATTGGCTTCTTCCTCCCGGCATCTGCATATCGTTGATTACGCTCTCGTTTTATATGCTGGGGAGGGCCATGGATGAGGTGCTTGACCCGAGGCTGAGAAAGGAGGACCAGGGGGCATAAGATGGCGCTGCTGGAAGTGGAAAATCTGAGCATCGGTTACAATACCAAGGGCGGCTACCTCAAGGCGGTGGAAGGGGTCTCCTTTGCCCTGGAGGAGGGACAATCCCTGGGGTTTGTGGGAGAATCGGGGTGCGGGAAGACGACCATAGGCATGGCACTCATGGGACTGCTCCCGTCCAATGGGTCCATCACCCAGGGCCGGATACTATTTGAAGGTGAAGACCTCCTTGAGATCTCTGAAAAGAAGATGAGGCAGATCCGGTGGGGGAAGATCGCCATGATTTTTCAGGCGGCCATGAATGCCTTGAACCCGGTCCAGCGGGTGGTGGATCAGATAGCGGAGGCCATAATGACACATAGCCCTGCCGTGGGGAAAAGGGGGGCGATTGAACAGGTCAAAGATCTATTTCAGATCGTAGGGATTCCCCAAGAGCGTATGAGAGATTACCCACACCAATACAGCGGCGGGATGAAGCAGCGGGCCATTATTGCCATGGCATTGGCCTGCAGGCCAAAGCTGATCATCGCCGATGAGCCTACCACGGCCCTCGATGTGATTGTACAGGATCAGATTCTGGAGGAGACCAAGAATTTGCAGAGGGAGTTTAACATAGGCATGATCTTTATCTCCCATGATATCTCCATTGTGGCGGATGTCTCCCATGATATCGGAATAATGTATGCGGGCCAGTTAGTGGAATACGGGGCCAGGGAAGAGGTTTTTGAGTCTCCCGTTCATCCCTATACAAAGGCCCTTCTCTCATCCTATCCCACAATAACGGGGGATAGGAGCCTGCTGCAGCCAATCCCCGGTGAAACACCCAACCTGATCTATCCTCCCGATGGATGTCGATTTTGTGATCGCTGTCCCGGGGCAAAGCCCGGATGTGGGGAGGAAAGCCCGGTGTGGGTGGATGTCAGCCCCGGGCACAAGACCCTTTGTTATCACTGTTAGCAAATGAAATGTCAGAAGTCAGAGGGCGGGAACCCCTTAAAGTGAAAAATCGACTTTCCATAAGTTTGACACCCATGTAAAAAGTCAGATTTCTCACAGAGTCCACAGAGAACACAGAGGTAATATATTGAAATTATTCATTTTGTCTTGGCGTTCTTTGCGCCTTTGCGCGAGATAAGAGTGTTTTTACGAGACCATCAAGTTTCATCCGGGGAGAAAATGGATAACCAGCCAAACCCCATCCTTCAGATCGAAGACATCCGTAAGGTTTACAAGACCAAGGGGTCTGTTTTGGGGGGTCCCGGGACCGATGTGGTTGCGCTGGATCGGATATCTCTGGAAATATATAAAGGGGAGATATTCGGTTTGGTGGGTGAGAGCGGAAGCGGCAAGACCACCGTAGGCCGGCTGATTGTGAGCCTGGAGAAGGCCAATCAAGGGGAGATATTCTTAGATGATGTTGAAATAACCGGGCTCAAGGGGCGAGCGCTAAAAGGCTTTCGCCGAAGGGTGCAAATGATTTTTCAAGACCCCTATCAGTCCCTTAATCCCCAGCGCTCCGTATATGATACGATTTCAGAACCACTGGCGGTCCACGCGATTGGAAATCCAGAGACCCGGCAGGAGTTGGTGGAGGAGGCCATGAAATCGGTGGGACTCTCACCCCCGGGTGATTTCTTACATCGCTATCCCCACCGGCTGAGCGGCGGGCAGAGACAGCGGGTCGCCATCGCAAGGGCAATGGTCCTGAGGCCGCAGTTTGTCATCGCCGATGAGCCCACCTCCATGCTGGATGCCTCCATTTCCGCCCAGATCTTTAACATCCTGTTGGAGATGAGAGAAAACCTGAGTGTGACCATACTGTTTATTACCCACAGTCTTGCTGCGGCCAGATATCTCTGTGACCGAATTGCAGTCATATACCGGGGAAATCTTATGGAGATCGGACCGGGAGAGGAGATCATCCGGAGCCCCAGACATCCGTACACGCAAGCCCTCATTGACGCCATCCCCAAATTCGGGCACAGTGGGGAGATCAAACGTTACGGGACCCTTCTCGGGACGGAACGGGAAGGAACGAACGGTTTGTGCTGTGCCTTTTTTCCCAGATGCAAGGTTGCCAGCGAGACCAGATGCGGGGAGGAAAGGCCTCGTTTGAACGAGTGTTCCCCTTTACATTCTGTGGCATGCCATTACGCAGAAGAGGGGTTTGAGTTGTGAAAACGCCTCCGGTTAGCTGTTGCCCGCTTGATGGATGATCCTACGCAATTTTGACGACGTAAAAGAACGCTTCGGGTCTCTATCCGGAACCCTTATAGGCGTGGGAATGACCGCCTTCTCCCGGATCACACCGGCCTACTTCCTGGCCCCCTACCACATTGTGAGCCTCAGAAAGACCCTTGATCTTCCCTTGCTCAGGTCAAAGGCCGAAATATTTTGTCTGGAAGAAGAGACAGGGGAGCCTGCCCGTGGCAAAGGACTCAATTCGGCACGCCTCCTCGACCATCCCTTGACGCAACAGTTCCTGAAAAAACTCCCGGAGCCGAAGCACCTCCTGTTATATCAGAATTATCCCGACCTCATGGAGCTTGGGAAAAATGAGGGGTGGGACCTTCTCGCCAATCCCCCTGACCTGCGGATACGGGTTGGTGGAAGAGATTTTTTCAAAAGGATGGTGACGGCGCTTGAACTCCCGGCAGTACCAGGGGCCATCCATCCCATTGAAGCGATCCATACCCGGGGCCATTCCTACTGGACAAGCGTTTTCGGGGCCGAATTTGTGGTTCAATTGCCCGAGATCGTCCAGGGGGGAGGGAGAGGGACGTTTTTCATTCGGTCCCAACAGGAATATGAGCAGCTTCAGACGAGACTAAAAGAGAAAAGCTGGCGGGGAGTGGAACTCTCATCCGTAGCCGTCAACCGGTTTGTGCAAGGGACCCCGGCAAGTGTCGCGATGTGCCTCACAAGACATGGGATCCTCACATCAAGGCTTCAAAGACAGCTCGTTGATCTCCCTTATTGTAAGGATCTTCCCGAGGACGGGATCTTCTGCGGCCACGTGTGGGATGAGACGCCCTGGCCTTTCTGGGCCGCTGAGAATGCCACAACCCAGGCCGATTTGATCGGGAAATTCCTTTGGGACCTGGGGTATAAAGGCATACTGGGGATAGATTTTGTAATCCATGAAAAAAAGAAACAGGTCTACCCCCTTGAGATAAATCCACGGTTTACAGGGGCCTTCCCCATGCTTTCCCTCCTTTACCTCAAAGAGGGTATGATACCCCTGGAGGTCTTTCACCTGCTGGAGTTCTTGGATGTTCCCTATGAGGTGAATGTGGCGGGCTTGAACGAACAGTACGCCAGCCCCATAAGGGGAAGTCACCTCCTGTTGTTTCTCCCGGGCGGGGATGGGCAGGCCCCCACAAGGGAATTTAAGGCGGGTATCTATGAACATCATCAGGCGGAAAGAAATGTCTCTTTTGTCAGCGAGGCCATGGATTACCGGGATATCAGAAATGACAACCAGTTTGTTATCATAGATGGTCCGCTCGCATTCCCGGAGGTTGGTCGCCAACCCCATGACCCTTCCGTTATCCGTTCCGGCCGGCGAGAGGATGTCTTTGGGGCCACCGACCCCCCTTACAGGCTTTGCCGAATCCTTTTCCCATGCCCTGTTGCGGACAAGAAAGGAATCCTCTCGCCCCACGCACTCGGTGTGATCGAGTGGATCTACGGGAGCTGCGTTGAATAGCGCATGGGCGTGGGGGTTGTTAAACCCGGATTTTGAACTTTGTAACACTTTAGCCCTTTTAAACCAGGGGAATGGAGGTTTCGTTTTTCGGGCGTAAAACTCGCCCGTAAGAGAGCGTAAAGCAATCACGTGCCGTAGGAGAAAACAGGGGGAAGTACTTCCCGGAAAGTCCTATGGTTTTTGGTGACGTCCCTGTTCGTGATTTCTTAACGCTCTCTAACGGTCTCAAACAGGGTTACACCCTTTAAAACGGAACCCCCATTCCCCTGTCTAAGTGCCAATTTTGAAAAAAGCTAACTTCATACTGAACTTTTAATCTGAAACCTGTAACTTGAAACACTCCCTTATGAAACTTCCTTTTGTCATATCTCTCCCCCACTGCTCAAGTCTGGTGCCACGGGCAGCCAGGGAGACAGTTTTCTTGAGCGACGAGGAAATAGAGGAATCAACGGATGTGGGGACAAAGGAGATTTTTGGGGTGCTGCCGGCAAGAGTGGTCCTGCGCGCCCCGTGGAGCAGGATCTTTGTGGACCTGAACAGGGGCGCCCATCAACGTGGGAGCAAGGGTGTGATTGCTCAGGTGGATTATTTTGGCCGGCCTGTCTATGGAACCGGGTTGTCTCCGGGGGAGGAGGAGGCCGAGCAACGACTCAGGGAATATTACCGGCCCTATCATAACCGATTGAAAAGGGCCGTGGATCGCCCGGATATCAAAGGCCTGGTTGACTGCCATTCCCTCAACGGGGTCGGGCCCCCGGAGGCGCCTGACAGGGGGAAGAAACGGAAAGATATCGTCCTGAGCAATAATGGGGATACGGCAGGAGAAGTGGACCCCACTCTGGGCAAGACCACCTGTCCGGCCGAGGCCGTGAACCAGATAAAGCAGGCGTTTCAGGAGGCCGGGTTTTCGGTTGCCATCAATGACCCCTATTCTGGTGGTTTCATTCTGAGGCATCACGGTCAAGAGGCCAGAAAGATGGGAAAAGTGGCATTGCAGATAGAAATCAACCAGGATCTTTTTGTGGAACCCGTAACCAAGAGGATTGCGGCGGAAAAACTGGAGGGGGTCAGGGCCAGGGTGGTCCAGTGTATGGTAGCCTCACTGGCACATATGGTCAGGATGGCTCAGTTGTGAATCGCCCGGGAGAAAATTCTTCTTCCTCTTGGTTATTTTTTCTGATAGATTAGAGGCGATCTCTATTCCAGTATCCGGTTCGGCTATCTCGAGGCAACTTAAACATTTATGGAAAAAAGGGGACATTACAATGGAAAACACGGGGAGAAAATCATCTAGGTTATCCATTCTGTTTTCATTGATCCTAATGTCAAGCCTCCTTCTTGACCTTCCCGCCTTGGCCATGGAAAAGACCTTTGCCAATTCTCTGGGGATGGGGTTTGTTTTGATTCCGGCAGGGAGCTTTACCATGGGTAGTCCGCCAGGTGAACCCCACAGAAATAGAGATGAAGTCCAACATAACGTGACCATCAGTAAGCCCTTCTATATGCAGACCACAGAGGTCACCATCAAACAGTGGAGGGCCCTGATGGGGAGAAAGCTTTTTGGACAGAGAAAAGGTTCCGGTGACATGCCGGTGGTGAAGGTTTCCTGGTACGATTGCATGAATTTTATTGAGAAGCTAAATGATCTCAAACAAGGTACCTATCGTCTTCCAACGGAGGCGGAATGGGAATATGCCTGCAGGGCCGGCAGCACCACTGCCTATAGCTGGGGAAAGGATATTGACTGCAACAAGGCCTTGTATAGTAACAACACCCTGAAATCTGAAAAATGCATCGATTACGTTGAATCAAAAGGTATGATGCCTGATCGGCCGGTGCTGGTGAAAAGCTATCCTCCCAATGCATGGGGACTTTATGACATGCACGGAAATGTCTGGGAATGGTGTCAGGATCGGTATGGCGCTTACCCCAAGGGTGCAGCGGTTGACCCCCGCGGTCCTGATTCGGGAAGTAACTGGGTCCGCCGGGGGGGAAGCTGGTTCAAATACGGATATTATTGCCGCAGCGCCAATCGAAACTGGGGTCTCCCCACGAGCAGGTATCAGACCACAGGTTTCAGGGTCGTGAGAGAAGTCGAGTAGCTGCAACCGGACCGTGCCTCCCAGTGACAGTCGAAGGCCCCCTCAAATACCCCCCACTGTCTCCCGTTCGCCAAATGTTCAAGCGCCTTGACACCCCGTCTCCAACAACTAACTTATAAAAATGGGTCTTCGGGTTAGATCGACCGCCCATAAATCATCTGACCGGAAGAGTCCTCGAGGTTCAACCTCATGTCTGAAAACAATATCATCCTTCCCATAAGCGGCATGACCTGTGCCAGCTGCGCCCTTAACATCGAAAAGAACCTCAAGAAACTTGAGGGGGTGAGGGGGGCGAACGTTAATTTTGCCACAGAACAGGCCGAGGTCTCATTTGACCCGGAGCAACTTAACCTGAAGGACGTGCAAGATAAAATTCAAGACGCCGGTTACGGCGTTACCCTCTCGAGCGCGGAGATCCCCATCACCGGCATGACGTGCACCAATTGTTCCATGAACATCGAGAGGGCCTTGAAGAAGGTGCAGGGTGTGGTCACGGTTTCGGTCAACTTCGGGGCGGAGCGGGCTCACGTGGAATATATCCCCACCCTGACATCAATAGGAGACATAGCCTCCGCCATTGAGGCGGCTGGTTACGGAGCCGTCCTTCCCGATGAGACCCTTGATGAGGAGGATGCCGAGCTAAAGGCTCGGAGGGAGGAGATCAGGGGTCAGACCCGCAAGTTTCTGGTGGGTGTTGTTTTTGCTGCACCCCTTTTCTTTCTCAGCATGGGAAGGGATTTCGGGCTGTTTGGACCGTGGAGCCACGCCGTATGGGTCAACTGGCTTTTCCTTGCCCTGGCAACGCCTGTTCAGTTCTACACGGGGTGGGACTATTACACGGGAGGCTGGAAGAGCCTCAGGAACGGCAGTGCCAATATGGATGTCCTTGTGGCCATGGGTTCATCGGTGGCCTATTTTTATTCCCTCTTTGTGCTCTTTAACCCCTTGCTTGGAAGCCATGTGTATTTTGAGACCTCTGCTCTCATTATCACCCTGATCAAGCTGGGTAAGATGCTGGAGTCCAGGACAAAGGCCAGAACAGGTGGCGCCATACGCAAACTGATGGGGCTTCGGCCCAAGACCGCTACCATCCTGGAAGATGGAAAAGAGAGGGAGATACCCGTATCCCGTGTGACGGTGGGGGACACGGTCATCGTGCGGCCCGGGGAAAGCATCCCCGTAGACGGGATTGTACTGGACGGGGAGTCTGCGGTGGATGAATCCATGCTTACGGGTGAGCCCATCCCCGTGGACAAGATCCCGGGGGTCCAGCTTGCAGGCGGGACCATTAATGGCGAGGGACGTCTCATGCTGGAGGCCACCCGGGTGGGAAAGGACACCGCTCTTGCCCGTATCATCCGGCTGGTTCAGGAGGCGCAGGGCAGCAAGGCACCCATCCAGGCATTGGCTGATCGGGTGGCGGCGGTGTTTGTCCCCGGGGTGATGGGGATCGCCTTTCTGACCTTTCTCCTCTGGTGGATCATCGGGGGAGATTTTGTCCCGGCCATGATCCGCCTGGTTGCCGTCCTGGTGATTGCCTGCCCGTGCGCATTGGGGTTGGCCACCCCCACTGCCATAATGGCGGGGACAGGCCTGGGCGCCGGACAGGGTGTGCTTTTCAAAAACAGTGAGGCTTTGGAACTCTCCACCCGGCTTGATACGATTGTCCTGGACAAGACAGGCACCATTACCCTTGGGAAACCTGGTGTTGTGGATCTTATACCTTTGGGTTCTCACCAGAGGGACGAAAACGAGCTTTTGAAGATAGGGGCCTCGGTGGAAAAGGGCTCTGAACACCCTCTTGGGCGGGCCATTGTGAGGGATGCAGAGGGGCGGGGGCTGGACCTGTTTGAACCAAAAGGCTTCAGGGCATTCGGGGGGCTTGGGGTTCAGGCGGAAATCAACGGACAGAAAATTCTGGTGGGGAAACCGAAATGGTTCGACAACCCATCCCTCGATCTTTCCAAGGCAAATGGGCAGATGGAGGCCCTCCAAGGGCAGGGAAAGACAGTAATCGTTGTGGCAACGGAAAAGGGGCCTTTGGGGCTGATGGCGCTGGCAGACACCGTGAAACCGGAGTCCGGGGAGGCGATCGGCGAGCTTCACAAGATGGGTCTCAGGGTAGCCATGTTGACCGGGGACAATATCCAGACGGCCAGGGCCATCGCGTCGGAGGTCAACATTGACGAGGTGGTTGCAGAGGTTCGTCCGGATGAGAAGTCATCAAAGGTCAAGGAATTGCAGGGAAAAGGGAAAAAAGTGGGTATGGTAGGGGATGGGATTAATGATGCCCCGTCCCTGGCACAGGCAGATGTGGGTATCGCCATTGGAACGGGAACAGATGTGGCCATGGAGACCGCGGATGTGATCTTGGCAAGCGGGAGTCTAACCGGCGTGCCAAAGGCCATTCGTCTCGGAAAGGCCACCATGAGAACTGTCAGGCAAAACCTTTTCTGGGCCTTTTTTTACAATCTGATCCTCATACCTGTTGCGGCCGGTGCGCTCTATCCGCTGGAGTTCATGCCGGGGTTCCTGCGGCACCTCCATCCGATTCTTGCTGCATTTGCCATGGCCATGAGCAGCATCACCGTCGTATGCAACAGCCTTCTTCTTTACAGGAAAAAGGCGCATGGGTGACGATTCGACTGTAACTTCAATAAGTCCCGGAAAAATAATAGGATTTCTGGAGTGGGGTTCGGGTGTTTCTTGAAGGCGCTCTCTCAAAGTGGATTTACGTCTCATTTTCGCAGTGGCTGATATTTGGGGTTTTTTCCCATGAACCCGTATTGGCTTCTCAGTGCTCTTGGCAAAACCCCAAATATCAGCCACCATGGGACTACAGGTTTAGAGAGCGCCTGAAAGAAATGGCCGAACCCCACGGTACCCGGGTTTATTGACTTACATGCTTTCACCATAAAAAGGCCGAAACCTTAGGCACTTACAATCCCTTCCCGCTTGACATCATGGGGCCTTTCCTTTATCTTTCCCAGCGAACCTTTCAGCTTTAAACTGGAGTACTGATCTGATGGAATTTTCGATGAGTCCCGATGGGGAGAAATTTAAGATCCCCGAGGAAAAGGATTACAAAGAGGAATACAAGCGGTTGAAGGGGCTTGTTGACGCCCGGCGCGAACAAGGCCTGGAGATCGTGGTGGTCATGGGCCTCGGGTTTGTGGGGGCTGTTATGGCCGCTGTGGTGGCCGATTCAATGGATAAAAAGACGGGCAAGCCCGGGAAGTATGTCATTGGGATGCAGCGGCCCAGCACCAGGAGCTTCTGGAAGATCCCTTTGCTCAACCGCGGCATCTCACCCATCAAGGCAGAAGACCCTGAAGTGGCCCCCCTGATCGAGCGATGTGTGGTGGAGAAAGAGACCCTTACCGCCACCTTCACCTACGACGCTCTAGAGTTGGCAGACGTGGTGGTCGTGGATGTGCAGTGCGATTTTATCAAAGAGGAATTGGGTAATCTCAGGAGCGGTCATGCAGAGATTGGCGCCCTGGAAAAGAGCTTTGGGGTGATCGGAGAGAAGGTTTCACCCCATTGCCTGGTATTAATAGAGACCACGGTACCTCCGGGGACCACCGAGTATGTGGCCTATCCCCTGATCAAGAAGGCATTCAAGGCCAGGGGCATATCAGAGGAACCGCTTCTCTCCCATAGCTTCGAGAGGGTCATGCCGGGAAGAGAATACGTCCGCTCTGTCAGGGATTTCTGGAGGGTCTGCAGCGGCATAAACCGGGAAAGCAGGCAACGGGTCAAGCAGTTTTTGTCCCAGATACTGAATGTGGAAGAATATCCCCTGACTGTCCTGGAAAGACCCATCGAGAGCGAGACCTGCAAGATAGTGGAGAACAGTTACAGGGCCACCATCCTGGCCTTTATAAACGAGTGGAGCCTCTTTGCGGAAACCAATGGTGTTGACATCACCAAAGTAATAGAGGCCATCAGGGTCAGACCCACCCATAATAATATCTTGTTTCCCGGCCCGGGAATCGGGGGCTATTGTCTGCCAAAGGACGGGGGGCTTGGCCTCTGGGCCTACAAGCACCTGATGGGGTTTGAAAAGGATATCTTTCAAATCACCCCCCAGGCCATCGATATTAATGACACAAGGGGGTTGCACGCGGCCCAGCTCGTAAGGGATGCCCTCAGGAACATGGGGCGGATCGTGGCTGCCTCACAGATAACCTTGCTGGGGGCCTCTTACCGCGAGGACGTGGGGGATACCCGTTACAGCGGTTCAGAGATTATTGCCCGGAAATTGACAGAAATGGGTGCTGATATCAAGGCCCATGACCCCTATGTCCGGCACTGGTGGGAGCTGGAAAAACAGGATTCCTATCCGGCGGTGGGTGAGAGCTGGTCGCGTTTTTTTAGAAACCAGGAGCATCTCAATGAGTTTTCCATGACGCCGGATCTGGAAGAGGCCCTCAAAGGTTCCGACGCGGTGATTCTTGCGGTCCGGCACCGGGTCTATCTGGGACTTGAACCGGATGATGTGGTGAGGATGGCGGGGGCACCTCTGGCGGTTGTGGACTGCTTTGGGATCCTGGATGATACCAAGATCAAGCGCTATTTTGAGTTGGGGTGCGAGGTCAAGGGCTTGGGAAGAGGCCACATAAACAGGATAAAGGATAGGGTGCGAAAAGAGAAGATGGGGGGGAGATGACATGGAAGTCAACATCAGGAAAGAAGAAAAGGCATTGGTGGTATCTGTCACAGGAAGGATGGATGCCGTTTCAGCCCCTGATTTTGATACTCAAGTAGAAGAGCAGGTAGATAAGGGAGAGACCAGCCTTGTTCTTGATCTTTCCGGGCTCGACTATATCAGCAGCGCGGGACTCCGCAGCATGCTAACCCTGGCCAAGAAACTCAAGACAAAAGAGGGCGATTTGGTATTATGCGGGCTTCAGGATGTGGTGAATGAGGTGTTTGAGGTCTCCGGGTTTAGCACCATCTTTGAGATTTTCGGTTCGGTGGAAGAGGCAATGGAGGGGCGGTAGGACTTGTCAACTCCCAAACGAGACCAGCTAAGGCTTCCTGCAAATCTGGAATACCACCATCGGCTAAAGAATTTCATCCTTGATTATGCCTCAAAAGAGGGTTTTGATGAAAGACGATGCCACCAGATCGAATTGGCCTCCGATGAAATACTGGCAAATATTATCAGCTACGCCTATCCGGAAGAAAAAGGGGATATAAGCGTCATCTGTGATTCTGACCAGGATGGCGCCCTGCTTGTTCAGATAATCGATACCGGTGTTCCGTTCAACCCCCTTGAGGTGGGTGAACCAAATCTGTATCTTGGGGTCGAGGAGAGGAAAATGGGAGGGCTGGGGGTTTTCCTTTCACGCAAGATGGTTGACGAGTTTCGATATTGCAGACAAGAGGGGAGGAACATCGTGACGTTATATAAGAAAAAGACCGATTAGCCCGGTTTCCGCTCCCTTATTTCTCCCGAGGACGCCCCTCAAACTCAAACTCCTTTTCCCTGAAAACCTTCAAACAGGCATCCACAACATCGGGATGATAGAGGGTCCCCCTGTGTTGAGTGATCTCCTCCAAGGCCGAGTCAATCCCTTGGGCTGGTCTGTAAGGCCGGTGGGAGGCCATGGCCTCGACCACGTCGGCCACTCCCAGCACGCTTGCTTCGGTGAGAATCTCTTCTCCCGACAGACCCGAGGGGTAACCGGAACCATCGAGCCGCTCGTGATGCTGGAATACCACCCGGGCAATGGGCCAGGGAAATTCGATCGGTTTCAATATATCATATCCCACCTGGGGGTGAGCCTTGATCAGGTTAAATTCGATCTCATTGATGCTGCCGGGCTTGCTCAGGATTTCCGCCGGTATGGATATCTTCCCAAGGTCATGGATTGTTGCGGCCATGCGGATGCAATCGATCTGATCAGCTGAAAGTCCCATCTCTTCGGCAATGGCACAGGCCAGGGTGGCTACGCGCTGTTGATGACCTGCCGTGTAAGGGTCTCTCATTACAACCGTCAATGCCATTGCATGGATACTTCCCTCCAAGGCCTTTCTCAGTGTTGCCACGCTTTTCTGAAGCTCGGTGGTCCGTTCCGCGACCGTCTCTTCAAGGCTCTTGCGGTGGGCCCGCGTCTCCATTTCAAGCTGCCGGCGCCGCAGGGCATTGGCCACACTTATGAGCACCCCGTTTCGGTCAAAGGGCTTAATGACATATCCATAAACACCCGTGTCCAGTGCAGAGTCTGCCATGGCCGGGTCATCCAACGCCGTCACCATAACGCCCGCAGTGTCGGGATATTCGGTCAGGGCGTACTGGATAAAGTCCACGCCCGATTCTCCGGGCATGTTGATATCGCAAAGGATCAGGTCGAAGGTCTCCTTTTTCAGAATATCACGGGCCGCCGAGGCATCTTCGGCCAGTGTGCAGTCGTAACCGCTCATCTCCAATAGCTGTCCGAGGATGTCCCTTATTGTCTCCTCATCGTCTATAATCAGAATGCGTGGCATTTTTTGTTCCCTGCAACTGGTTTACACTTCTCCAGGTCAACCAGACAAGTCTCCACAAGCCTCCTGTACCTGTTTCCTCTTATCGTCTATCTCCCATCCAACACCTTTTTCACTTTCTCCGAAAATGCTACAAGATCATACGGTTTCTGAATGAAGCCTTGAGCACCTGCATTTATGATCTCCTCGGCAGGGCCGTAAATGTCATAGCCACTGCACACGAGCACTTTCAAATCGGGGCGGACTTCCTTGATGAGACGAAATACCTCCTTGCCGTTCATATCAGGCAAGACAATATCCAGAATCGCCAGGTCGATATCCCCATCAAAGGCCCTGGCAAGGTCAATGGCCTCTTTTCCGGTCCTGGCCTCCAGGACGCGGTAACCCGACCTCTCCAATACCATCCGGTTCAGCTTGATGAGAGGCTCTTCATCCTCTATTACCAGTATGGTTCCCGTGCCCTTGACCAGTTCGGGCTTTCTTTCTTCTACCTCTCTTTCCTCTTTTTCAGCCTGGAGAGAGGGGAGGCCCGGCCGCCTCGCCCGAGCGCTCGCGACCCGCCTGCCATCACCTGGCACCGGCGGGCAGATGGCGGGCAGGTAGATGCGGACCGCTGTTCCTTTGCCCAATTCAGAATCAACCCAAATCCAGCCGTCGTGGCTCTTGACAATGCCATAAACCGCAGCCATGCCCAGTCCCCGTCCCATAAAACGCGTGGTGAAGAAGGGCTCAAATATTCTCCTTCTTGTCTCTTCGTCCATTCCTTTCCCGTCATCCTCGACCATGAGACAAACGTATGAGCCGGGCTTGAGACCGGGATGGTGTTTGACAAATTCCTCGCCGACATCTTTGTGCCTGGTAGTGATCCTGATGCGACCCTCGGACTCCATGGCCTCGTCCGCATTGGCCAGTACGGCCGACAGCACCATCCGCATCTGGGTTAGATCAGCCTCTATTTTCAAAATATCCGTCGACAGATCCGTTTCCACACGGGTGGCGGGCTTGATGGTGTGCCGAATCACCGGCAGGGTCTCCTCTATGAAATCATTCAGTGATACGGCTTGAGGCTCGTATCTTCCTCCCCTGGCATAGGCCAACAGCTGATCGGTCAGCCTGGCCATCCGATGGGCTGATGCCTTCATCGGTTCAACATGTTCAAGTATTCTCTTATCGTCAGGAAATTTCATCTCAAGCAGATCAGTGTGTCCTGTGATGGGGTTTAGGGCATTGTTGAACTGGTGTGCAACGCCACCGGCCAGGGTGGCAATGGCCTCCATCTTCTGGGCCTGCTGGAGCTGGGCCTGGAGCCTTTTCTTCTCCTCCTCAACCTGCCGCATTTTGGCCTCCAATTCCCTCTCGCGGAGCGCCTTCCGTATGAGTTCCGGTATCAGTTCAAAGAAATCACCCGATTTCGCCACATAGTCAAATGCACCTAACTTCATGGCCTTTACGGCAATATTCTCATTGCCGTGGCCCGTAACCACGATGACCGGGATATCTATTTTGCGCCTTTTCAGTTCTTCAAACAGCTCGAGGCCGGTCATACCGGTCAGGAGGTAATCGGCGATAATAAGATCCCTCCCGCTCTCCTCCAGCCTCTTGAGGCAGAGATCGGCCTTTTCACACAGGTCCACTACTGCATCAGGGAACTCCTTTTTGATGGCCTGCTCCATGAGCTCAAAGTGGTCCCTTTCGTCCTCGATGATCATTATCCTCAGCATGTTCATGGTGAACTCCTCCCTTTCCTCGTCTGTTTCAGCACCGGCAGGCCCGCCCGCCTCGCCCGTCCGCCTTGCTCTGCCTCGGCAGGAGGGCGGGCCTGCGCGCTCGCGACCCGCCTGCCAACGCCTGGCCTGCCCCACTACGCCGATTGGGGGACAGGCACTGGCGGGCAGGTGGCGGGCAGGTAGATCCTGAAGATGGCACCATTACCTGAAGAGCTTTCCACATTGATCCAGCCTTCGTGCTGTTTGACGATGCCATACACCACCGAAAGCCCGATACCGGTCCCTTTCTCCGGTTCCTTTGTGGTAAAGAAAGGATCGAAAATGTGGTCTATGATGGTCTGATCCATGCCCTCTCCCATATCCTGAACCGAGATGCATACAAACTCCCCCGACCGTGCATATCTGTAAATCTTGCAATACTCCTCGTCCACAAGCACATTCTCGGTCCTGACAGTAATTTCTCCCCCCTCTGGCATGGCATCCCTGGCATTGACCACCAGATTCATGATTACCTGCTCAATAGTCCCGGCATCCCCCTTAACCTTCCAAAGTCCGGGCTTCAAATCGGTGCTCAAAGAGATATCCCCACCTATGAGACGGTTAAGCATCTTGACCAGGTTCTGTACCACGCTGTTAATGTTTAAGGGAATCATCTCCATCGGCTGTCGCCGGCTGAACAGGAGCAGTTGACGGGTCAGGGTGGCGGCTTTTATCGATGCTTTTCGTATCTCGCTCAGATCTCCATACAATGGGTTGTCTTCTTTGAGGTTCATTAAGACAATATCGGCGAACCCCTGTATAGTCGTTAGTATATTGTTGAAATCGTGCGCCATCCCGCCCGCCAGTCTTCCAAAGGCCGCCATCTTCTGGGCCTGGATGAGCTGGGCCTGGAGCCTTTTCTTCTTCTCCTCTGCCTGCAGCACCTTTTCTTTCAATTCCCTGTCGTGAATGGCCTTGCGAATGATCTGGGGGATGAGTTCAAAGAAGCTGCCGGATTTCACCACATAGTCAAACGCCCCTAACTTCATTGCCTTTACGGCAAGCCCCTCATCGCCATGACCGGTAACCATAATGACCGGGACCTCTATTTTGCGCTTTTTTAGTTCTTCTAAAAGTTGAAGACCGGTCATGCCAGCCAGGAGATAATCAGCGATGATTATGTCCCTGCCTGTCGCTTCCAACCTGTTGAGGCAGAGCTCGGCCTTTTCACAAAGGTCTATTGTGGCGTCAGGAAACTCCTTTTTGATGGCATGCTTCATCAGCTCGAAGTGGTCCTTTTCATCCTCGATGATCATTATTTTCAGCATATTCAGGATAAACCCCCTGGAGATGTTTCGCCTGCCAATCCCGATATCTTGTTGGCGTTGGAAAATTAGGGGTTGATTTTTCAAACCATATCATTAAAAATGGGATGTTTAGCGTACGAAGCACGTAGGCGTTCACAGCCTGCCCTGCCCTCCGGCCCGTAGCGGGCCTACGCCCCGGAGGGCGCGACTTATTAGGTTCGAAGCCGGCAACCCGATATTTGGTTCACTGAACCAGCCGTTGTTGATGCACCGGATAACCAGGTCTGGGCCAGGGCCAGTCGATAGCCGAATGGATATCGTGGGTCAGTCGTACATGGTCACGAATCAGGCCCATCTCCGTACTGGTAATCTGATCAGGCTTGGAGAGGATCTCCGCGGGGACCCCTGACTTCCCAACATCGTGTAGAGAAGCAGCTACAAAAAGCCCCTCTACCAGGTCCTCCTCCATCCCCAGGTTCCGGGCGATGGCTACGGACATCTGCGCCACCCTGACCTGATGTCCTGCGGTGTAAGGGTCGTGCTGCTCAAACTCCTTGATATGGCCTGGATTGCGCCTTTGAATGCCTTTTGAAGCTTTTCTCGACTCTTGCGCAGATCTTTATCTTGTTGCTCGACTTTCAGTCGTAATTACCTGTCACGGATCGCCTTTCGAATGATTTCCGGGATCAGTTTAAAGAAATCGCCGGACTTCACCACGTAGTCAAATGCGCCCAACTTCCTGGCCCTTACGGCTATATTCTTATTCCCATGACCTGTAATCACAATGAATGGGATATCTATCTTGCGCCTCTTCACTTCTTCCAGGAGCTCAAGGCCGCTCATACCGGGCAGGAGATAATCCCCGATGATGATATCCCTACCGCCGTCTTCCAGCCTCTCAAGGCAGAGTTCGGCCTTTTCACACAGGTCCACCACGGCATCAGGGAGCTCTTTTTTAATGGCATGCTCCATCAGCACGAAGTGGTCCTTTTCATCCTCGATGATCATTATTTTCAGCATATTCACAGCAAAACTCCTCAAAAACGCCTTGGCGGCCGATTACGAAAAGAGTCCGTAAATTGTGATCAGTTGTCTGCCGTCAAAAGCACAAAAACCAGGACATTTCTGGCAGGTGATGGTAACATGGTCGTCAAAGACCGACCACTGACAACGGACAACCGACATCACCCGATTGCGCGGTAAATACATTATCTACTTGCACAGCGTATTGGGTGTCAAGACAAATCTATGGCAGCGAAACATCCGTTCAGAACACAGCATTGACTTTTTCTGCGAAATTTGTTCAAAGATAGGAACTGGTCCAATGACATGCCTATGCGCCACCTGCCCGCTCGTGCCCGCCCTCCTGCCGAGCAGAGAGAGGCGGACGGGCAAGGCGGGCCGTGTGAGTCAGAGAAAGATCTAAGAATCCAAGGAAGGGGGACGTTGACATGGAGATCAAGGGAAGGCCTGTAGACATCCTATTGGTGGAGGACGATCCGGATCATGCGGAGTTGACCGTAAGGGCACTGAAGGAGAATAATATCTTGAATGAGGTTTATGTGGTAAGTGACGGCCAGGAGGCCCTTGATTTTGTGTATCATCGCGGCAGCTATACTGACGAGCAGAGGTATCCCCGGCCCGGCCTGATCCTCTTAGATATCAGGCTCCCCAAGGTAGACGGCCTTGCGGTGCTCAAGCAGCTTAAGGATGACCCGCAGTTTAAGTCCATCCCCGTCATCATGCTGACCACTTCTGACAGGGATGAGGAGATCGCCGAGAGCTATGAAGGCGGCGCCAACAGCTATGTGGTCAAACCCATGGATTTTGAAGATTTCATGAAAAAGGTCAGGGAGTTAAGGCTCTACTGGACCATAACCAACAGCCTGCCGAGAGGGTAGAGGGAATGAGTAATGAAAGAGACAGATAAGAGACTTAACGTAGCCTTTGTCGGCGGGGGTGCCGGATGCAAGGCGATCATGGAACTAATCCTGTGCGACAGGTTCAGCGAGCTCAAGATGAATATTTTGGGTGTGGCCTCTCGGAATCCGGAAAGCCC
>JADHXI010000208.1 GCA_016783065.1 Desulfobacteraceae bacterium
AGATCCTGGATATCAGATGCATGCCTCTGGTTTCCTGGCTCCTAACCTGTGAAGGAGTTCCTGACCATGGCATCCTCCTGAACATCTGCCAAAAGCGGAGTACCATGGTCCTCTACCTGAAAAGACGCATTACCCTCATTCGAACCTTCGCCATCAACTGGGGCCATGTTGCCGTCCCGCCTGCTCCTGAAAGGACCAGGGAGGAGATCGCGCCCGGCCTTGAGTCTCTGTGCAAGATGGTTCGTAACACCATTTACGCCTTCGGGCAACAAAACCATCCGGTTATTTCTCCAGAAAAAATCTTCTTCACCGGCACGGGTGGACTCCTGCCCAAGACAGGCCCCCTGCTGAGCAAATTTCTTGATCTCCCGTCTGAGCGGATTAATCTGGTTGAGGACAAACGGATAAGGATGAATGGAGATGTGGCACAATCCTGGAATGCCCCCCTTATGGATAACGCCCTTTCACTCGCACTCAGGGATTCCAAACGCGCCCAAGGATTTAATTTCAGAAGGGGTGAGTTTGAGGTAAAAGGAAAATATCGTGGGATCAAAAAGCAACTCCGAAAAGGGGGCATCTTTATGGTGCTCATTCTGGCCTTTTTGGCTCTCCATCTGGGCATCGATTACTATTTCATGGAGAAGAGATACAGGAACCTGGACCAGGAGATCAAGGGGGTATTCAAACAGACCTTTCCTGATGTAAAGAGAATCGTAGACCCCCTGGCCCAGATGAAGGTAAAGGTCAATCAGGTCAAGGGGCAGGCAGGAACTTATCCCGGGATAGACGGGGGCAGGAACGTCCTTGACTTGCTGAAGGATATCTCCAAACGGATCCCAAAATCTGTGGATATCCGCATCACCCGGATGATAATTGACCCGGAGATGGTGAGGATGAGCGGAAGGACCTCCACCTTCAACGCAGTCGAAAATATCAAGAACAGCCTGAAGTCTTCAGCATTTTTTGACCAGGTCACGATCAGTTCCGCAAACCTCGACCGGAAAGGCAAGAAGGTCCAGTTTGAGATAAAGCTGAAACGGATTTGGCAGAGGTCTGGATTATGAGGCTTGGGAAAAGAGAGAGATATCTTGTAATCCTGGCTGGTTCCTGTCTGGTGGTGTTCCTTCTCTTTCAGTTCCTCCTTTTTCCCTTTTTTGAAAAACGCCAGCGGATGAAACGAGGGCTTCAGGCCAAACAAGAGGCGCTAAAAGAGATCGTGCTTCTGAGCGCCAATTATCGATCATACAAGACCGGCTCCCGGGGTCTGCAAAACATCCTTGCCAAGCGCAAGGCCGGATTTACCCTCTTTTCTTTTCTTGAAAGGGAGGCTGGGGAGACCCAGGTCAAGGGTCATATCAAGTATATGAGACCCTCTGTTTTGAAAGGAACAGGTCCCTACGAAGAATCAATGGTCGAGATGAAACTGGAGGGAATCTCCCTTGGCCGGCTCGTTGATTACCTTTATCGTATCGAGTCACCGCAGAATGTTGTGGGGATCAAGAGGATTTCAATCAAAGAAAACAAGAGCGACACCGGTTACCTGGATGCCATCTTGCAGGTGTTGACCCTCAAGCGGACATGAGGGATCAAGGGGCAGGGTTTTGGTCATGAAGCAAACAGTGCGGAAAAATAAATCGATCTTGTGGTATACCCTGTATGGTTTCTTGCTGACCGCCGCTCTCATGTACTACCGATTCCCTTCCAGTGAAATAAGGGATTATATTGAGGCGGCTGCAGCCAGGGCAAACCCTTCTCTCCTGCTTTCGGTTGAAGAGGTCAGCCCTTCCCTTCCTCCCGGATTGGAGATCATGAAAATCAAGCTCTCCCTCAGGGAAAGGCCTAAAGATGTCCTTCTCAGTTCGGCCAAGCTTTCTATTAGGCCTGAACTCCTCTCACTCCTTCAAGGGGATCCCAAATACGCCTTTGACGCTCGGGCATACAAGGGTAAGGCCAAGGGCACGTTGCATTTTCGGGAAAATAACCCCGGTACCCCCTTCACCACACAGATCCAACTGAAGGATATTGATATTGGCGAGAGCGCGTATCTCACATCCCTTATCGGCCATGGGATAGCCGGAATCCTGGGAGGCACCCTTACCTATGAAGGAAGATCTCCCCTCCTTATTGACGGCACGGGCGAGGCAGATTTGAGGATAACAGACGGCCGTGTGGCGCTCTCGGAACCTATTTTGAGTTTTGAGACACTTACGTTTACCGAATTTTCCCTAAAAATTGTCCTTAAGAATCGGAGGCTTGACCTGGCCGGTGTTGAACTAAAGGGTCGGGAGGTTCAGGGGACATTATCCGGAACCATAGGCCTGAAAGAACAGATTTCAAAGAGCACCCTTAACCTAAGGGGAGAAATCGAACCCCTCGCAGGGATCTTAAAAAGCATCGGCGGCGATAAGAATACCCTAACATTTTTGAGACGGTATTTAAAAAAAGGCAGCCGATCCTTTACCATCAAGGGGACATTCGGCAAGCCGAAATTCAGGCTCACATGACACTCGGACCATTACTGGGGGTTGGTTTCAAGTGGTGCAACAAGTTTTTCTGCTTTAGCAGGTAATTGTTTGATCCTCAGCCGACTTCAGGATATTGTTATTTGATGACAAGGCTCTACTCTACCATATTTAATCTTTTTGCCTTATCAGCAGTCATTTACCTGGGTGTAGATATTTTCTATAAGATTTTATCTTCGCACCTGGCCCAGGTTGAAACTAGAATAACTGTGGTTCAGAAAGCCCCTCCTGTTCAGATACAAAAGAGACCACCGCTGAGTGATTTCCGTGTGATAACCGGCAGAAATATCTTCGGCGCCAGCGAGAAACCACCCAAAGGGCCAAAGGTCAAAGAACTTGGGGCAGATGAGATTGAGGCCCTGGCGCCCACTTCCCTCAACGTCTCGTTGCTGGGCACCGTGACCGGAAATAAGGAAATCGCCTTTGCCGTCATTGAAGAGAAGCAGAAAAGAAAACAGGGGCTATACAAGAGAGGGGATACCGTCCAGAATGCAACCATAAAGAAAATCTTGAGAGGAAAGGTGGTCCTCAGGGTCGGAGACAGAGACGAGATATTGACTATGGAAGAGGCTGCCTCCGGAAAGATTAGGAGGGGTGGCGGTTCAGAGGGTCCTGTGACGACCGGGGCCACCATAACACTTGCCAAGTCTGACCTGGAAAAATCGCTTAAGAATCTCGGCCAGCTCTTGACGCAAGTTCGCGTCCGCCCGCGCATAAAGGACGGCAAACCCGACGGGTTACAACTCGCCCGCATCAAGAGTGGGTCCATCTTTTCAAAATTGGGACTCAAGAACGGCGATGTCGTCCAAAAGATAAACGGCAGCCCCATAAAAAGCCCGGATGACGTCTTTTCCCTGTATCAAAGACTCAAATCGGGGTCCCATGTATCTGTGGATATCATCCGCAAGGGAGAAACAAAAACAATTACTTACTCTTTCAGATAATCAGGCATTGGTTGGTTATGTATACTTCCTTCTTCGGGCTTAAGGAAAACCCGTTCAATCTGACACCAGATCCTCGATATCTTTTCCTGAGCCCTCACCACAAAAATGCCCTTGACCATCTGCTTTACGGGATAAATGAAAGGAAGGGCTTTATTGCCATAACAGGTGGCATCGGCACGGGAAAGACAACCCTCTGTCGGGCCCTCCTGAGCCATTTGGATGAATCCACGAGGAGTGCCCTGATACTCAATGCCTTTATCTCAGATATGGAAATTTTAGAGAGCATAAACCATGAGTTTGGAATCGAGGCGGAGCCGGGGAGTGAGAGCAAGAAGGATCAGATCGATGCCCTCAATCACTTCCTGCTCGATAACTTCACCACCGGCGGAAATGCCCTGCTTTTGATCGACGAGGCCCAAAACCTTTCAAATGCCGTCCTCGAGCAGATACGGATGATATCCAATCTGGAGACCGAAAGAGAGAAACTGATCCAGATCGTGCTGGTGGGTCAGCCTGAACTGAAAGACCTCCTCTCCTCCCCATCCTTGAGACAGCTAAATGAGCGAATCACTGTCCGCTACGACCTAAAGCCTTTGGATTTCGGGGATCTCGAGGGCTATCTGGGACATCGTCTGGTGGTTGCGGGGAGTCAGGGGAATCCGAGGTTTAAGAGGGAGGCCCTAAAAAGGATCTATGCGCACTCCAGAGGGAACCCCAGGCGGATAAATGCTGTCTGCGACAGGGCGCTCCTTATTGCCTATTCCCTGGAGCAGCACACCATTTCTTCAAAAACAATCGGAAAGGCCATCAGAGATCTTAGCGGCGATCCGACTGCCGGCCACCTCAAAAATGGCTGGTTTGGAAAGCTGAGCAACTCACCGGCGCTTCTTATGGTCCTGCTTATCACGCTGGCCGGACTGGTGGGCTGGAATCTCAAAGGGGAAATCCTGGACCTTGTTTCAGATCATAAGACCGTTGGGGCCCCCCCTGCCAGCATCGCTCAAGAAAAACCTCAGGGCCCGAAGGAAGAACCGTATTCCCTGGTTCTGGATGAAAAGACAAGCCTTGCCGGTCTCTTCAATCTCTTCGCCCTTGAGACCGTGATGGGTAAAAAAAATACAGAGATGCATGCGGGTCTGGTCTCATTCCAGGTGGCGCCCGAATATTATGTCCTGCTCAAGAGACCTTTCCGTATTCATCTGGCGGACCATGTTTCCCCCGGCCAAGGCTCCACGCGCTATATCCTGATCCGTGGGGTGACTGCGGATGGTGCCATTGCCCTGGACGCCAAAGGTGATGAACACCCGGTTACCAGAGATTTTGTCCTTCGGAACTGGAATAGAGATGTCTCCTGGGTCTATCCGCAAAGAAGCAAGGGCATCCATCTGAGCAGAGGGACAAGCTCTCCGGATGTCTTTCATCTTCAAGAGACGTTGGCCGGGGTGGGATACTTGGTTGAACCTACGGGGGTCTACGATGAGCAAACCTTCGACCAAGTCATGAAATTCCAGAAGGATTTGGGCCTGAAAGCCGATGGGAT
>JADHXI010000067.1 GCA_016783065.1 Desulfobacteraceae bacterium
CCGGCTCGTAGATCCTACGGCTCGGAGAGAGTACTGGAGTATTGGAGTGTTGGGTCCAAAAGCGGAAAAAGATCTAATTTGTATTCTTCGACCCCTGATACCCCGAGATCCAAATACGTTGCATATTTGCCCATAATTGCAACGATTCATCTATTCCAATCCATTACTCCGTTACTCCAAATACGATAAACTCCTCGTTTGATACGGTGTGGATGGCTATCCTTTACCAACGGCCGTGAGTTACACCCGGCAGTGGGGGTCTCGTTCTCTCTTGTCCGGCCATGTCTCAGCAGGTTCCATACTCTAGCCCGCTGGTCAATCCAGCTTCCGGTTCTGTTATGAGAGTTTCAATATCCGTATTTTATAAGACATATGATTAAATTTTTTTCGTACAATATTCTTATTTTGACACTTGTCAAGACAAAATTGATTCTAAAATTCAGGGCTGCTGTTGTGTAAATCAAAGCTGGAATAATTGCCCCCTGCAGCCGGAAACCTTGACCAGCTTTTTGAAGATCTCTCTTCCCTCGTCTGTTTCAAGATCCAGTGTGATGCCCCGTCATACGATAGGGCGTGAGCATGTCCATGGCCATTATTTCCTGCAAACCTATACCTCCTATGAATTACAGCCCTTTGAAGGGTGTGAGGCGTCTCTCTCAATACGCAGAGCTCACAGAGTCTTGATATGAATCGCTGGGGGCGATTTATATCAACACCGTGCAACGCTGTGCGGAATCGGTTGAAATCAAAGCGGATTACGGGCCCATCATCGTAATTGGTAAGAACAAGGTGATCTGTGGGAAGGCAATCAGAATGGCAAGTGTCAGAATGTCCATGGCCACGAACCATGTTATGCCTCGAAAGATGACTTCAAGCGGAATCGAGTCCCCTACAACCCCTTTGATGACATACACGTTTAATCCCACTGGGGGCGTAATCAATCCGATCTCCAGGTACTTGATCATGATGATGCCGAACCAGATGAGATTATAACCCAAACCTTCCATGACAGGGAATACCACGGGCAGCGTCAGGAGCATGACCCCCACAGGGTCCAGAAACATCCCAAGAAAGACATAGACAATGGAAAGACCCGACACGACCAGCATAGGGTGAATTTGCAGCGTTAAGATGGATTCACAAATCACATTGGGCAGGTCGCTGATTCCCATAAACTTGGTGAACAGAGAGGCCCCTATGGCAATGGCAAAAATCTGCGACGTACTGCGGACCGTGTCACTAAGCGAATCCTTGAAGTTGGTCCAGTTCAGTTTTCCTGAAAACTGTGCCAGCAGAAAGGCTCCGGTGGCGCCCACCCCACCTGCTTCGGTAGGGGTGAATAATCCCAGGTAGATGCCCCCTATGACCAAGAGGAACAGCGTCAGGATGCCCCAGGTCCCTTTCAGAGAAACGAGTCTCTCCCGCCAGTTGACTGTTACGTCGATGGGTGGGCAAAGTGCTTTGTTCCTAGAGGCCCGGACGTAAATCATGCCCATATAAATCAGAGCGGACAAAATGCCGGGGATAAAACCGCCGATCAGAAGGGCGCCAATGGAGGTTTCGGTCATGGCCCCAAAGATGATAAGCAGGATGCTGGGGGGAATCAAGGACCCTATGGTGCCTGCGGCCGCTACACAGCCGGTGGCTAGGCCTTCGTCGTATTTGTTCCGGACCATTTCGGGTATGGCCACACGTCCCATCATAGCGGCGGTGGCCAAACTGGAACCACACGCGGCGGCAAAGAACGCACACCCAGCCACAGAGGCGATGGCCAAGCCTCCATGAACCCGTGACAGCCAAACACGGGCCGTACTGTAAATATCGGTGGTCAATCCGGCGTGATGGGCAAGATACCCCATTAAAAGGAAAAGGGGCACGGTGGTCAATTTTCAAATTAATGAAACAGTTTTTCTCCTATGCGGTCATCCCTTCCAAATATTCAAAGGCGTATGTGGCGGCCCTTGCACCATCAGCGCACGCCGTGATGACCTGCCGGATGTCCGTATCCCTCACATCACCGGCAGCAAAAAGTCCGGGGAAGGAACTCATGAGTTTGTTGTCGGTCTTGATAAAGCCTTCCTGGGCGGTTTCTACAGAGATGTTTAGAATGTCCAAATTGGGCCCCCATCCAACAGCCATGAACACCCCATTTACAGACAGCTCCCTTCTTTCTCCCGTTTCCGTTGAAACAACAATTCTGTCGATTTGATCCTCCCCTTCAAAGGACACGACTTCTGTGTTCAACAGAATTTCAACATTGTCTTTTGCTTGAACCGACTTCCGCATTACAGCTTCCATCTTGAGCTTTTCACCGTGATAGACCAGGATGATGCGTTCAGCGAACTTGGATAGAGACAGGGCCTCGCTCCCAGCTATGTTGCCGCCACCGATAATGGCAAGGGTGGCATTCCTCCCTCGAAACAAGGGGCCATCACATAGCGCGCAGAAGTGTATCCCTTTCTTGTCTACGTTCGGAACCTCTAAAGTCCTTGGGATTACGCCACATGCCACGATGGCGGATGCAGCAGCGTATTCTTGGCCATTTACATCAATCCCCACAAACTGATTATCTTTATGGCCCAGGCTTTCCAAACGGGCCATTGGGAGAATGGCTCCTTCTGACTGGGCCTGCGAAAAAATTGTAGCCCCGAATTGTGCGCCAGGAACTCCCCCCACGAATCCCGGAAAATTCATTAAGTTCTCAATCATATAAAAATTTCCACCCGGGATATCCCCAAATACGACGGTGTTCATTCCCAATCGCTGGCCATAAATGGCAGCGGTCAATCCACCGGGCCCGGTCCCTGCAATCATCAGATCATATCGATTTTCTGTCATCGCTGTTTCTCCAAGGTCTTTTTTTCTCCTCATTCATCTTCAGCCTCAGAGAAGGGCTGAAAGGTCCCCATGCTCGACCAATCCCCGGTCCTTGAGACCTTTTCAATTCCTCTCATGGACTCCGGGGGTCCAATAAAAACCACGACGTTCATGTGGTGAATTCGATCCATGGGGATTTTTGATTCCTCAATGGTCCATTCACCCATGACATAGTTGAATAAGTATTTTTTTCTTTTCTTCCAGGAATCCTTTCGCACGCACCACAGAAGCGGGTAAGCCCTTGGCCATATCTCTGACCTGTTCAAGATCAGAGCCAGACCATTGATAAGTGGTAGACATAAGCAGGTCCGGAGGTGTAATTTCCAAGTCAGGACTGTCAAGCAGGTCGTCAATAAATTTATCCAGGACATCTTCGGAAAGGGCTTTGGTTATGGAATTTACAGACGCCGTATCCGACGGCACTTTTTCGGTCATTTCTTCCGGGAACAGGAAATTTTCCAGGGGAATTTCCGCATAGGTAGTCTCAAGAAAAACCGGGTCTGGATGAAACTGCCGAATCACCTTCTTTGTCTCTTCAATGCTATCCGGTGACGCACGACCGGCTGGCCATGATAGGTTAAATAGGTCATCGGTCCCTTTTCGCTGTTCATCCTGGCGACCATCATCGGTTTGATGTTATACGTATGCATCCTGCCCTCCTTTTGCCGGTAGCGGGTTAATGGATTCCGGGAATTCAGAATCCGTGCGGTGTCTCACAGGGTTCGTTTATTACAAAAATTTGCTGAAATCCGCAAGATTAATTCTGCTATGTCACATTTGACAAAAGATGAGGTTTATCATTACGGATGCTTCGCGCAAGTCATTGAAAATCGGCTATGCCGTTGCTCCGGTTTCCCGACATCGAGCAGACGACACCCAGGGTTCGCATAATTTTGATTGCCGATCCCCTGGGGGGGTGTGCTATAGATGAACACTTGGTTGAATATTTGAAAATTGATGAATCAAAGGAGGCAGTGATATGAGTGAAAAACCCAGCCCGATGTGCGCAACCTGTTCCATAAGGGACCGAATCTGCCGTTCGGATGACGGCAGAGGTCCTGAATCCTGTCCGACCATTAATTACAAGGATGTCATTGAAAGGACGGTAAAAGAATATGAAAAACCTGAAGTCAGGGAGTTTGCAAGGGTCGCCTCGCTTCAGGAAGCCGAATGTTACAGCAACAGGGACATCAAGCCGTACGTTCTACATCCGGTCAAACCCCGGGTGCAGGAGATATGTGAATTCGCGGAAAAGATGGGCTATAAGAAGCTGGGCATTGCCCACTGCGCGGGGCTCCATCCCGAAGCGCAGAGCCTTAGCAATATCCTGACAGCCCAGGGATTTGAACCCGTTTCCGTATCCTGCAAGATCGGATGCACACCCAAGGAGGTCCTGGGGCTGAAAGAAGATGAAAAGGTCAGGGTCAACGAGTTCGAATCCATGTGTAGCCCCATCGCCCAGGCCGTCCTTCTCAATGAAGAGAAAACCGACTTCAATATCCTGGTGGGTCTGTGCGTCGGACACGACTCGCTCTTCTTAAAATACAGCGAAGCATACACTACCGTCCTGGTCACAAAGGATCGGGTGCTTGCCCACAACCCGGCGGCCGCATTATACACAACCAGCACGTATTACGCCCGGCTTTTGAGGCCGGGAATAGACGTCCCGAAAGAGAAAAACTAGGCAAACCCCATCGGCTAACCGGTCCAACGACATCTGCGTGAGTAGTATCGGTATACTGTGATGCCCCCCCGGGATCACAGATGAGCTGCTGGAAGAAGGGTTAAAAATCATCGGAAATGCCTTAGATGAAATTAGCCACGCCTGAGGAGCTGGATTAGGATAGAGGGATACAGTTCCGCAGTGAGAACCAATCGAAGAGGAAGAGACACCGAGAGACAAATTTTGAGGCAACGATCTTTTTGACATTAATGGATTTTGTTTGGGAAGAGAAAGGGGTTTAGTTGGGACGAGTCATGAACAACTATGCATGGGCCGGTCATATACTCAAGGTTGATCTTACACGGGAACTTATTCAAATTGAGGAAAACGAATCTTATGTGAGGGAGTTCTTGGGTGGTCGCGGGTTGGGGCAAAGCCTTCTTTTTCAAAGCCTTCCCGCTGATCTTCCTGCGTTGGATCCCAAGAGCCTGCTTATTTTCGCAACAGGTCCGTTAACCGGTACGCTCGTTCCAGGATCAGCAAGATTGTCCATTTCGGGAAAGAATGTACTCACGGGGGGAATCGGTTCCTCAAATGTTGGGGGCCATTTTGCCCCGGAATTGAAATACGCGGGATTTGACGCCATTATCATTGAAGGTAAGAGTTCTGACCCAGTTTACCTCCTGATCGAGAACAAAAAGGCATCTTTCCGACGTGCCCATCATCTACAAGACATGACTACCTGGGAAACGGAGGAGGAACTCCGGAAGACCCATGGAAAAACAGCAAGGATTCTTTCCATAGGACCGGCAGGTGAGAGGCTTGCACCCGTTGCCTGCATCATTGTTGATAAGGCCCGAGCGGCAGGTCGGTGTGGCTTTGCTGCCATCATGGGCAGCAAGAACCTGAAGGCCATTGTTGTTCGAGGAAGTTTGCCGATTCACATTGCTGATCCCGACAGATTCTTGTCTCTTGTAGAAAACGTGCGAACGCAGATATTGTCCACCGAAACAATAAAACGGCTTCGAGCCCACGGAACTTGCGGGAGCGTTCCGCGAGCAAATGCGGCCTGCACCATTCCGGTAAGAAATTTCCAAGACGACCATATGGACGAAAAAAAATTGGAACGCGTTGCGCGATCGGTTTTTCAGGAGTCGTTTCAGGTCCGCAACTTGTCTTGTATGGGGTGCTTTTTCCAGGATACCTTTCTTTACGAAATAAAGGATGGGGACTATGCCCCACTACTTGTGGAGGGGTTCCATCAGAATCTGGTATGGGATTTCATCGGCAAACTAGAGATAACTCATCCCCCCGCCGTGCTTGCTATTCAAGCCCTGTGTTCACAATATGGGATGGATATCGATAATACCTCTGGAGCCATCGCCCTCGCATTTGAATTGTATGAGAAGGGTATCATCGATGAGCGAGATACAGATGGATTGAAATTGGCTTGGGGAGATCATCGGAACGTCATACGGCTGATTGAGAAAATGGCTTACGGAGATGGTTTTGGGGCGATCTTGAATCAGGGAGCCTATCGGATGGCAGAAACCATCGGAAGGGGAGCCCACAAGTATGCCGTCCATATAAAGGGCCAGGACCTTGCAGAGGCGATACGGGCAGACAAGGGATGGGCCTTGGGCGTTGTGGTGGCCCCCAGAGGGGGAGGCCACCTCAATGGTGCCACCATGACAGGGATGATAAAGATTTCCCCGGAAGACTCTTTGGGAGTTTTTGGGACCCCTTACGGGGGGGAACAGGAAACCTATCGCGGGAAAGCCAAAGTGGTTTATTGGTACGAGCAACTAAAATCAGTGGTGGACATGCTGGGTCTTTGTTATTTCACTTCGAAGTGGGTGGATCTGAAATTCTTAGGTCCCGAGGAATACGCGGGGCTTCTCAGCACCGCCACTGGAATGGCATTTTCGGGCGATAGCCTTATGCTTCTGGGCCGCAAGGTTCATAATATTGAGAAAGCGTTCAACACATTGCACGCGGGTTTTGGGGTGGAAGACGATTACCCACCTCCCAGATTTTTTGACGAGCCTGTAAAGAGCGGGCCATACAAAGGGGCCCTTTTCACACGTCCCGAGTGGCAGCGCATGCTCGAAAAATATTATAACCTTCATGGGTGGGACCCAAAAACTGGCCTGCAAACCGAGGAGGTTCTAAGACAATTGGGCCTTTCCTTTGTTTTGAAAAGACTAAAAGATGCCGGGAAATTGCCGGATCAAACATGAGTGTGTATAGCTAAATGGAAAGAAGAAAACAAATCACCATCGATATTGAGAAATGCAACGGCTGTCGGTCCTGTGAACTGGCCTGTTCATTTCATCGCCTCAAGACCTTTGACCCTTCAAATTCAAGCATCCGGGTTTACCGAAATGACGGAGAAGGAAATCTTGAACTTTCCATCATTTCCACATGTGATGGCTGTCCCGATGAGACGATGCCCTTATGCAGTTTGTTTTGCAGTTCGGGTTGCCTTAGTTATGTGGGAGAGTTGGCTGATCTAAACTAAACCCGTTTACCCGTTCTGCTGATAAAGCGAAACAGGAAGGATAAACCTTTCGTCGGTCAATTAAAAAATTAGGTGTCTTAAATTCTTGAAGAATTGCTCCACCTATGCTGATTTGCCCAAATTTATTACTCAAATCTGATCAGCACCTCCCTGGGAAGTGCCATGTCCATCGCCACCTCAACTGCCTTAAGTACGGCCATAGGGATAGGGCAGGAGGGGTGACAGCCGGCCCGTTGAGCAGAAACATACACCGGGTTCTGGGTTATGGGCTCAAACAGCTCCTTTAGCCTAATCTCCTTTATGGTCTTGGACAGATGCTGGATTTGCTCACATTCCGAATCCATAATCTTTATGGACACATGGCCGGAATCCTTCCTCTTGGCCTCAATGACACAGGTAAATTCGCAGACACCGGGCTCTGCTTCTACCCGTGTAACATTCTGTTTAGACTCAGGTTCGGCCTCCACATCACCCCGTTCATTACAAATTGACAATTTTTGAGCCTTCAATTGTCAATCGCCAATCCTCAATAGTCAATCCTCCACTCCTATTTCTGCTGAAGGATTTCTGGAGAAACCAAGCCCTCCAGATGAGGAAACTCGTCCTTCATATGCGGTATTTGCAGGGCCTCCATGAACTGTTGCTGAAAGTCCCGTTCAACCGTCAACTCTATATATTCCACATTACGGGCTACCCAGTTGGCCTCTACCCGTTTTTCCCGGTTCAGCAGTGCCGCTCTACACCCATCTCCTGCGGCATTTCCCACTGAGACAATGTTCTCTGTATCGCAGTCTGGGAACAATCCCATGATCAGGACCTTTTCCCTGTCTACATGGGTACCAAAGGCGCCGGCAATCTTGACCCTGGTGAGCTTGTCCACACCCATGCGGCGCATCATGAGCTTGCACCCGGCATAAAGAGCCCCTTTTGCCAGCTGGATCTGCCGGATGTCCTTTTGAGTTATCACTATATCCTTGCCTATGGAAGTCTCCTCATTCCAGGCAATAACAAATTCTGCGGTGTTGGTACCCGGGTTTTTGCGGTAACGGTTTGACTTCTGCTCTTTGTTAAATGCGCCACTCTTGGTGACGACACCAGCCCGGTATAGATCTGCAAGCACATCCAGAATTCCTGACCCGCAGATGCCCTTGCATTTTATCTCTTTGGCTTCGGAGAATTGTCGCCAGGCATCCCGACCGATAACTTTGTAATCCACTTCATGGGTTTCCGGATCGATCTTTATCCGTTCGATGGCTCCGGGGGCCGCCCTCATACCAAACTGGAGCTGGGCACCTTCCAGGGCCGGCCCTGTAGCACAGGAAGACGATATCATCTTGTCTTTGTTTCCAAAGACCAGTTCGCCATTGGTGCCTATGTCGATGATGAGTTGGATATCATCTGATTTATAAGGTTCCTCTGCAATCAGCACCCCCACGTTATCAGCTCCCACAAATCCCGCCTCATTGGGGAGGATGAAAATATAGGACGATGGGTTAATATTGATATTCAGATCCCTGGCCCGTATGTCCAGACTGCGGTGAATCACCGGTGGGAATGGGGCAAGCCCCACATATTCGGGGTTGAGTTTGAGCAGGATATGGTGCATGGCCGTGTTGCCCCCAAGGGTTATATCTTCAATGTCTTCCCTCGAGAGTCGGAGATATGTTTTTCCCTCCTCCGGGACTTCTATCCACTCCTCCGGGCCTTCCTCGCCCTTTTTCTTCTTTTTCTTGGGGGGATGGGTGTTTTTAATGGCCTCATCGATGAGCCAGTTGAGGCCTTCGATGATATCATCACTCATTCGCTCGAGACCGTCTTCCGTGGTCATATGAAATGTGATGCGGGCCATCACATCTTCGCCATATTTGCACTGGGGATTCATGAGGGTGACGGTATCGACCACCTCCATGGTGGTGAGATCACAAAAATATCCGGCCACAGTAGTCGTCCCTACATCGATTGCGAGACCATAGGCATGTTCAGCCTTGCCTGGTCTCACCCGGACAATTTCCTGGTCCATCCAGACACTGACGGTCACTTTCCAGTCTCCGTCCCTAAGGACCACGGGCAGTTGTCGGAGACAGTGTATATAGATGTTGAGATCCGTGAGACCATAGTCTCTTTCAAGTTCCCCGCAGACCCGTTCGAAATCGCCCATAGGCTCCTCAAAGGTAGGTGGGGTGAGTTCAACATAGTATATCTTCACAGCCGGATTATGGTCGATATGGATATCCCGGGCCTTCTTGCTCACCACCTGTTTCCCGGCCCTGGACTCTTCCGGCACAAAGATCAGAACATCCCCTTCCACCTTGGCGACGCAACCCAGCCGGAACCCGGACTCTTTCTCTTGAGCATTAATATACTTCTCTTCTTCCTCTTGCCAGGCACTCAGGTGTGACCCGGATGATTCAATCCCGAACTTCTCGAAAAACCCTTCTTCAACACGTATCTTGCATTTCCCGCAAAACTTTTTTTCACCGCACAACGACTCGATGTCCACACCCATGAGCCTCGAGGCCTCGATCAAGGTAATGTCTCTTGGCACTTCCCCCCGTCGGCCTGAGGGTTGAAAAATTATCTTTGCTTTTTTCACGCAATATCCTTTAGCGTACCTATTATGCTCTCAAACCAAGTGGCGTTGTTATAGATGAGTAACAGTTACAGCTGCGGTACTTTCAAACGCAACGGGGTTATCCACCAACTTTACCATATTTCTTTGTTGCTGTAATTAACGCCTCCATATTTTCCCAGGGTACAGTCGGGAAGATATCGTCCCCTGGCCATGGGGCATCGGCACCATTAGCGATAGCCTCCTTTACGGCATTATCGATGTCATTGGGTTTCCCATTCACCATGACTCCATAAGGGTCGACATTTCCTAAGATCAACAACTCGTGTCCCACTTTCTTGCGAGATTCAGCCACGTCGTTTTGTTGTTCTACGCTCATACCATCAGCACCGCAAAGGGCCATGTCTTCAACAATGCTATTCGTGTCTCCACATATGTGCAAGATCTTTGGGGATTCTATAGCGGCAAAGATCTTTTCAAGATGAGGACGTATAAGGGTTTTAAACATACGGGGGCTCAATATGTCTGGTCCTGCTCCCATCTCACGGATGGTCATATAGTCGGCTCCCGCTTCACGGTAAATCCTCGATATCTCGATGAGCACTCCGTCCAAGATCTCCAGCAAGTTGTTTACTATGTCTTTCTTTTTAAACGCCATTTTTGCCAGATCGCTGATATCGACAAGCTGCCCAGCCAAGGTGTAGGGGCCTAAGACCCATGCGCCTATGGGCACCTGTTCCCCTATTTCCTCTTTTAACAGGCGAATTGCTTCTGTAACTAATGGTATCCTCCCTTCTTTTGCCAAATCCGATGGTACCTCGAGATTCAGATCCGCTACCTTTTCCGCTATCTTATCGGATATGGTGGGATACACAACATCGGTGTGATCGGGGTAAAAATTAACTCCCGCGCCCAGGGCTTCGGCCTCGACTCCCATATCAAAGGGAACCACCGCACATTCAAAACCAAAAAGTTGGAATGTGGACGCAGCCACACTTGCCATCTTACGCGCATCCACATGGATGTCTACGAATTTCCAGTTATATTTCTCGATTCCATGTACGGTTATGTTCCCCATGCCGCTAAAGACAGGGAGACGGTCTATTTTTTCCTTTCTAAAAAATCGGAGCACTCGCTCTCTGGAACTAAGTTCCGCGTCCATGATTTGCTGCCCTCCTTCTTAGTAATTGGTTTAGTGCGGTCCCTTTGGATTCCTTTCTGGTGGAAGTGCATTAAGCGAAAAAAACCATGTCCCTTCAACCTATACCGTCACTCTTTCATCCCTTCTTTCTTTAGCATCTTGAGGAGGTTAATCGCTTCATTAACCGCGTTCCCGGCACTGGTAGCAAAGCCATCAGCACCATACTTTTCCACCAGTTCCTGGTTTATTGGGGCACCGCCCAACATGATGCGCACATCTGGGTTTTTCTCTTTCAATTTCTTTATGATGTCCGGCATAACCACCATGCTTGCGGTCATCAGGGCAGAGAGGCCCACGATGTCAGAATTGGTCCTTAACTGCTCCTCCACAAATCTCTCAAGGAGGTACATCCTTTCCCAAGTCATAAACGGTCCACCCGGCCACCTCAAACATCATCTTGCCAGGTTCTTGCCGATGTCATGAACATCGCCCTCAACTACACCGAGAACTATCGAGCCCTTGGCCTCAGATTCTCTTCCCGAGGCCTCGATGGCCGGCCTCAGAATGTCCAGCCCTGCATATAGTGCATCAGAGCAAAGCAGGAGTTCCGGAGCAAAACATTTCCTTTTGTTATACAGGTCGCCCACCTCTATCATGGCGTCAGCCAGGCCTTCCATGGCGGCGACAAATGGGTCTACGCCTTCATCTGAGGGTCTGCGCAAAAATAACTTCGCAGAATTGGCGCCCAGATTTAGGTCAGATTTGGTTGTGCCGATTGAGCAAAACCATAGGAATAGTAGTACTATTTCGAGAGTTTTGCGATTGAGGCGCGGCCGAAGATAGCCTGAAGCCGGGATGCGAAAATGTGAAGTTGTTTTTGCGCAGGCCCTAAGGTTGTCTTGGCCCACTCCACAACCCCATCCTCGTCGTAATTTATCAATGTCTTTCGAAGTCCATCTAATATCACTTGAGTCCTCTCATCCGAAGCCCTTACAACCCTCCTTTGATTTCTTGATAAAAGCTGCCAATATGGTATTTACACAGTCTTCTCACCCTGGAGGAAACTGTTCTGCCATTTTCTCAGACCGCTAACGCTCTGCCTTGGTATCATTTGCGTCATTAACTCACGTTTTGGAAATCATGATTTTTCCTCGGGTTGCATCCCTTTAAGCTGCGCAGCAAATTCGGAAAAAAGCTTGTTCAAAGGATGGGTCTTCTCTTGCGGAATCCTCCCGGTCTCGCCAAACGCCCAGGTAGCCGCGAAGGCATCTGCCATGGCCACGGCGGGGAAGAGCCTTGGGGCCCCGGCCATGGGGCCTGAAAAGATCATATCGTGGTACATAAAAGAGGCTAGGGCCTCCAGACTGGCATCCGCGGCAGACCAACCCTTGAAACCCCAAAGCTCCCTGGCCTCTTTCCACATATAAGAGCCGTTTGAAGGTGCGCTCGCGGCTGGAAAGCCCCACTTCTCTTTGATCATGCGATTGGCGATCCCACAAAAAGCTGTGGCAGGTCCGTTCATGACCGATGTATCCACAAAGATGCTATCAAATCGGGCCCCCACTTTCTCTATTGCGTCCAAGAGCCGCTGGGTGCCCGTGATTCGTCCGTTTGGCGTCTGGTCAGATATGTCAAAGGCCATAAGCAGAACATGTTTCACACCAATCTGCGAGATCTCGCGGATCTCGGTCTCTAGGTCCTCTTCCCACACCGTGAGGCTGTTATAAAACATCCGGTCAAGGAGCCCCTTTTCCGCACAATATGCAGCTCCTTCCAATTTGGGCCTCATCTTCCAGGCATCCACGCAAAATGGCATATCGCTCGTAGACGTCAAAAAATCGATATAAAGCCTGAATTCCTTTCCACTATTACCCATAATGTCCGCCATCCCAGGTACACCAGTCTCAGCCCAGAGTCCATCCTGAGCCCTGAGAAGTTCTTCCGCCCTCTTCTCATCAAATCCTTTCTTTCTTTTCCCTTCAAAGACGCTGTCTTCTCTTTGAAATATCGAAGAACAGACAACTGTGGGGTACTCACCGGGTTGGCCCCCGAACTTGACCCCACCCACCTCACATATCTTTTGTTTAGTGTTAAGTTGGAGCATTCATCGCCATCCTTTCAAGCCTAAACAATCCCAGGTCCCTTCAGCTGTCTTTGGGTAAGATCTTACACGTAGAAGATCAATATGTAATGTAATGGAGTAATTTATGCAAATCAAGTCCTTTTGTTTGCCCAGAGTTACTCTTACGGGGTTTACATTCGAATATGGCGTATGCTAGTTTAGCATCCAAGGACTTCCAGGAGATTTTTTTGTAGATAGGACTACACTATGCTCCTATTGGGCGCTGGTGGGGAACTTGTGTCACGCGTATTGACAACTGGATAGACAATCATATAAGAATGCCGCCCGTTCCCGGTCAGCAGAGCTGATCTAACAGTACGGTTTTGGTGTGTAGTTTCTGGATCGATGGAATCGGAATAGAGTTAAGGCAGGGAGGGATAGTTAATGGCGCAGCACGGAAAAATGGACCCTGAAACCCTAACCATGGTGCTTGATACCATAGAAAAGCTGGAGAGGGAGAAACTTCCCCTGGAGACCAAGCTGGAACTGGACAAAAACGGAGAATTTCCTGCGGAACTGATGAAATTTATGTTGGGGCCTGAAATCGCGCTTCATCTGATCTTTATCCCGGAAGAATATGGCGGACTTGGTGCCGGGGCCACGGAGATCGGTATCGTATCTGAACGGATGGCAAAGATGGACCTGGCCATAGCTACCTCTTTTTTGGGTATATGCCTTGGTATGGACCCTATCAGGGTAGGCGCCACACCTGAACAGAAGGAAAAATATATTGGGAGGATAGCAAAAGAAGGCCTCGTCGTAGCATACGGCGTTACCGAACCAGAGGCGGGCTCCAATGTTCAGGCGCTCAAGACCAAAGCAGAACCTGTGATGGATGATACGGGTAAGGTCACAGGCTACAAACTCAATGGTCAAAAACAGTTCATTACAAACGCGGGTGTGGCAGGCCTTTTTACCATCCTTGCTGCTGCTCCCGGGGGCCCATCCTTTTTCATTGTCGAACCCGGGTCGGAGGGGCTTATACCCGGGAAGCACGAGGACAAACACGGAATCCGCGCCTCCGATACCTGCCCTTTAACCCTGGAAGACCTCTTTGTTCCCGTTGAGAACCTGATTGGGGGCGTGGAAGGTCAAGGGCTGAAACAGGCCAACCAGGTGTTTGGCTATACAAGGCTTATGGTGGCCACATTTGGCCTGGGCGGAGGCACTGCCGCCCTGGAGAGGGCCATTGCCTATTCCAAGGAGAGGGTTCAATTTGGGACGACGTTGGCCGAAAAACAGGGCTATACTCACAAACTCCTGGTCCCAAACGCGGTCAGGCTAGAGGCGGCCCGTGCATTTATCGAGGTCACGGCCAGGAGGCTCGATACTGAGGAGGAGGATCTCCAGGTGGAGGGCTCAATTGCCAAGTATTTTGCCACAGAGGCGGGCGATGCCATGGCCAATGACGCCATCCAGGCCTTTGGTGGATACGGTTATATAAGGGAATACGAGGTCGAAAAGATCAAGAGGGATGTCAAAATTCTGACCATATATGAGGGAACCAGTGAAATACAGAGAAATATCATCTCCATGTTCCGGCTCAGAAACACGGTCCGTTCCAAGGGGAGTTTTTACGGCGAGATGGCCGAGGGTCTGGACAAGCTGCCTGTAGAATCGGGTGGACCGTTGCTGGCAAGGGCGATGCGAATCTTAAATAGTGTTATCCTGAACGCGCGAAAAAATAAGCTCACAAAGTCTCAACATGTAATGTTCCTGCTGGCGGACATGATGACCTGGGCCGAGGTGGGCTGCGCCCTCTGTCACAAGGCCGTGGTCTACCAGGGGGAGCAGAATTCTTCTCCCTCATTTCTGAAGGCCGCTGCCAGGCTTTTTGTCAGAGAGATTTTTGAAAAAGTCTATCTGAATGGTCTCAGGATCGTATCCGGTTGTGACCAGCGGATCGAAGAGGTGGCGCAGGAACTGGATTCCCTGAATGTGGGCAATGCCATGCAGGGCAGCCTCAAAGATATGAATCTTGTGGCTCAGGAACTGGTAAAATGAGTTCTGAATTGGCTAATGGCCCATGACAAACCGCAAAACCTACCAGCATCCACGCCGCGGAAAAGGTCATCCCAAGAGGCATGGCACGAGAAGACCCCCCATTGGGAAAAAGGGTCACAAGAGGCCGGCCAAGGCAAGGATAGATCCAGGGCTGAAGGCCACGTTCCTTAGGATTGGTGTCCCTGAATCCGAACCCTTCCAACCGGACCCTTTTCAGTTGGAAGCCCTGGAACTGATCAAAGACTATGATGTCCTCGTGAGTGCCCCCACGGGTGCGGGAAAGACCTGGATAGCCTCGCAAACCATCACTTCCTATCTTTCTAAGGGCCTGCGGGTCTGGTACGCATCACCCCTAAAGGCCCTTTCCAACTCAATCTACCATGAATTTTGCCGTGAATTCGGACCTCACCTTTGCGGTATCCTGACGGGAGACCGAAAGGAGAACCCGGATGCCCCCGTCATTGTTGGTACGACCGAAATCCTCCGGAACCAGCTTTATGACGCCATGTACAAAGGCATCGGTATCCGGGCAGACCTGGTTATCCTGGATGAAGCCCATTACCTGAGCGATCCTGAAAGGGGGGTGGTCTGGGAAGAGGTGCTGATCTATCTCCCCCCGAAGGTAAGGCTTCTCCTTCTCTCCGCCACCATCTCAAATGCGGAGCAGGTCTGCGCGTGGCTTGAAAAAAACCGCGGGTGCCCAAACAGAGTCGTACTCTCGGAGGACCGCCCTGTCCCCCTGGAAATGCTTTTTCTCTTCCCCGACGGCCTCATAAGCCATTTGGGAGGGAAAAAAAGACTCAACCCCAGGGTAAAAAAATTCCTTTCATCCCATCCGGTGAGAAGGAGAGGGAGACCCGAAAGGATCGAATACGGGGAGATAATAGGATATCTGCGGGAATTTGATCTATTGCCCGCCATTTTTTTTCTGAAGTCGAGGGCCGACTGTGACAAGGCCATTTTGGACTGCCCACCCGTGATGACGCCCCAAGAGGATCAAAAGCGTCTTGGTGACACCGTCAGAACATTTTTGAAAGATTATCCTCACCTCAAGGGGCATCGACAGATGCGCTCTCTCCTGGAGTCGAGGGTGGGGTCCCATCATGCCGGTCAATTGCCCTACTGGAAGGTTCTCATCGAGAAAATCATGAACAGCGGATACCTGGAGGCCATCTTCGCCACCTCAACGGTCGCAGCCGGGGTGAATTTCCCAGCCAGGACAGTGGCGCTCGTCCAGAGCGACCGGTACAATGGGCATGAATTTACGGAACTTACGGCCACCGAACTTCATCAGATGATCGGTCGGGCAGGGCGAAGGGGGAAGGACCATATCGGATTTGCCTTAATTATACCGGGGCGGTTCCAGGATCCACAGCTCATCCATGAGTTAAGGGGGTCGCCGCCGGAGCCGATCATGAGTCAGATCCATATCAATTTTTCAATGACCCTTAATCTGCTCCTCTCCCATGGCCTTTTGGAGGTCAAGGGCCTCCTGGAACGATCATTTGCCGCATTTCAGGGGACAAAGGCGGCACCTTCTCTCCAGAGACGGTGGGATCAGACCTTGACGGCGATAGAAAAGGCCCTGCCGCACGGAAAGTGCGACACCAGCGATCCCTTCGAGGTCGTGGAGAGTATCGACAAGAGGTCCGAGTCCCGTGAAGGGAAAAGCGAGACAGATTCATTTCCCTGCAACGGGTGCCGATGCCTGAAGGCCTGTCCGGGGAAGAGGAAGGGCAAGCTCAGTAAGTCGTTAAAGACCTTTCGGCTCCTCTCTGCACACCTGGAAGAACTGGAGGGTGGTCTGTGGCTCAGCTTTAAGCTACATGTGCGGTTTTTAAAGGAGACCGGATTTGTGGACGAAACAAACCGTCTGACGCCCGATGGCCACTGGGCGTCCAATCTTAGACTGGACCAGCCCCTCCTGATTGCAGAGGTCATCAGGAAGAGGGCGCTTGAGGGCGCCCTTCCCGAGACCCTTGCAGGGGCGCTTGCTCCGTTTGTCTGGGACAGGGACACGCAGGTGGAGGTAAGGACCAGCGGAAGCTTTGACCTGAAAGCGATTGAGGATGTTTTCTACAAAGTACTTGATTCAATCGAAGACATTGGAGGGCTCAAAAAAAGAAGGGGGTTCGAAAATCCCCCAATCCTGTTCTGGCCCGCGGCAGCGCTCTTTATGTGGGCGCGGGGTGTTCCCTGGGAGCGTCTCTTGACGTTGGTCCCTGTTAACGAAGGGGACATGGCATCGCTGATCATGAGGACTGCAGACCACCTGCGACAGGTCGTGAGCCTCAGGGAGACACATCCCGGGATTGCCTTGGTCGCTGAGGAGGCTGTTGATCTTATCCTGAGAGAACCGGTGTATATTGTATGACCCAAATCCGAATAAGGAAAAGGAGAAAAAAATGTCAAAGATGTTTGAGACTACCGAAATCAATGGAATGAAACTTGCAAATCGATTTGTCCGCTCAGCCACCTGGGAAGGAATGGCAGCAGAAGATGGGGCCTGCAGCCCAGCGCTCGCGGAGCTGATGGCCGGACTCGCAAAGGGGAAAGTTGGTCTGATCATAACCAGCCATGCCTTTGTGAAAAAAGATGGGCGGGCCGGCCCCTGGCAACTGGGGATTTATGATGATTCCCTCATCCAGAGTCTGAAGCAGATGACCAAGGCGGTTCATGACGAGGGCGGTCGGATTGTCGTACAGATATCCCATGCGGGCGTTTTGGCGATGCCCGAGCTCACCGGAAAGACACCCATGGGCCCCTCCCAGGTTGAGGGATTCCCAAAGTCCCCCCATAAAGGGATGTCAGTAAAAGAAATCAAAGAGGTTGTGGATGCCTTTGAGCAGGCCGCCAACCGAGCCAGGGAGTCCGGGTTTGACAGGGTCCAGATCCATGCGGCCCATGGATACCTGTTGAGCCAATTCCTCTCCCCCGCATTTAACAAACGCACGGATGACTACGGAGGCCCGGTGGTAAATCGCACCAGGGCCCTCATGGAGGTATTGTGGAAAGTGAGAAGCGCGGTGGGTGATGACTTCCCGGTGCTGGTCAAGATGAATTCTGAGGACTTTCTGGACCACGGGCTCACCTTGGCCGATTCTGTGGAGGTGGGCGCCATGCTCCAGGAAAATGGGATCGATGCTATAGAACTGAGCGGAGGTACACTCCTCTCTCGGAAACTTAGCCCTTCCAGGATGGGGATCGATTCCGAAGAAAAGGAGGCCTACTTTCGGGAGGCCGCAAGGAGCTTCAAGAAGGAACTCCGGGTCCCCCTGATCCTTGTTGGAGGAAACCGCTCATTACAGGTTTCAGAAAAGCTCGTGGAGGAGAAATACGCCGATTATATCTCAATGGCCAGGCCTTTTATCCGAGAACCTGACCTGATCAAACGTTGGGAGTCCGGGGATCTCCGCAGGGCCGCTTGCATCTCTGATACCAAGTGCTTTGCCCCGGCCAGGGCTGGTGAAGGGATATATTGTGTGGTAGAGAAAAAACAGAAAAAAGCCTAGGCGGAAAATATTCACATCCTTGCGTTGATTTTCTTCCTCTCCCATAAACAATAAACCGGCCCCAAGGAACCAAAGCATTCGGTCAACTTCAAGTCGACCAGTGGACGTACGCGGTCCAGTGAACCAGGTTTTCTCTCCGCCCCATGAACGTTTATGCGCGGCTACCACCTTATCCGCATCGCACAAAACTGCCCGGTCACATAGCCTCTGATCAGGCACTCACTTCCTTCTCTACCACCAGACAGTAGATTGAGAAAATTCTGGCCGATCCCTTTTTAGATATTCCAGACAAAGCTAGGGGCACACTCTTTGGCCACCCTTTTTAGGCCTGGAGAGAAAAAAGACTTGGGCAGGGGAAAAATCGTATCATTTTTACTTAAATTCGGAATACCAATCAGTTCCTAAAACAAATCAACTGACTGCATTTTATAATAAAATTCAGCCAGTTGAAGCCACCGCAAAAAATTTTATTTTTTTGTTGACATTCATTATATCAAATAATAGAATGAAATTCAAAATAACATAGGAATTGAATGGCAACACTTATTATGGGTATTCGCTCCCAACGCTCGGCATTAACCTGAGGTTGCATAAATCCAGAATCTTTTTTCTGGAATATGTTCTTCGGTGCTCGGCGGAATACAACTTAAGAGCGTTCATGGGATTCTGGAGATCGACAGAAAACTTGTGGCCTGGGTTCAGGGAGAAAAAGACCAATTCCGACAGAAATTGAACGAATGTTTCATTTCCAATGATTTCATGATGAACAAAACAGACATAAAAAGAACATCAATTTTGAATTCAGCCAATAAGGTGTTTTCCGAAAAGGGATTTTTCCAAACAACAATCTCAGAGATCGCAAAAGGGGCGGGAATAGCCGATTCAGCCGTCTACAGATATTTTAAGGGGAAGGAAGAAATCCTTTTTGCTATCCCGGAAGAACAAATGAATCTCTATTTGTCCAACCTGGACGATCAAACTGAAGGGATAAAAGGAGCTGAAAATAAACTTCGAAAACTTATTTGGTATCACTGCAAATTCTTCACGACCCACAGGGCGTATACCCATGTCCTCCTTCTGGAATGTCGATCAAACACGAGGTTTTATGGCTCAAAGGCATATGAGCTAATCAGAAAGTACAGCCAGATAATCATCCGTATCATAGAAGAGGGGATTCAGGAGGGGAGAATCTCGGACTCAGTTTCTCCCAGATTGCTGCGCGATATGATCATGGGAACCATTGACCACGCGGCACTAGATTGGATTTTCAAGAACGCTCCAAGCCCTTTAGAGCAAGCAGAGAATATTAGTGAGCTAATTCTGAATTCCGCAAGATCAAATATAGGACATGGCAACGAACTGGATTCAAAAGCCAAGAAAAGGAAAAGAATCATTGAGGCTGCCACAAGGATTTTTGCCGAAAAGGGCTATGAGGGTGCAACCATTTCAGAAATAGCCAAAGAGGCGGAGGTCGCAGATGGCACCATTTATGACTATTATGAAAGCAAAGAAAACTTGATTGTCAATATCCCTGAGGAGAATCTGAAGGAATTATTTCATTATATAGACGAGACTTCGCCTGAAAAGAAACTGGAAAGGATGATCTTGTTTTGTTTTAGATTTCTCAATAATAACAGACATTTTACATCAATATTGGTCTTGATGTTACGTTCTAACAGGAAATTCTATAAATCCGAAAGCGATAAGATACTTGGTAAAATTCGTGACAGGATAGGAGATATTATCGTTGAGGGAATTAAGCAAAGTGTCTTTCTAAGAGATATCGATATCCCCACTTTTCACCATTTGATGTTCGGCACAATAGATCACATCATTATTCCGTGGGTAATTTTCAAAAGAAAATATAGCCTGCTGGAAGTTGGTGAAGAAGCATCTAAGCTTTTTGTAGATGCCATTAGGGCGTGAGGAGGAGATGGATAAATTTCTGTTGGACGAAAAGGTGGCGGTAGTCACAGGGGCGGGTAGTGGGATCGGCAAAGCGACTGCAACGGTTTTTGCTGAAAGAGGAGCCAATTTGGCCCTGATCGATTTCAATAAGCCCAATCTGGAAAACGTAGCCCGGGATATCAAGCAAAAAGGCAGTTCTCCAAAGATTTATGTTTCAGATGTATCCGACGCTGAGTCCGTAGCGCAGGTGTTTGAAAGCATTCTTAGCCAATTTAAGAAAATAGACATCTTGGCCAATGTAGCCGGAATTTGGGAATCAATTCCCTTTCTGCAACTGCCCATGACCAACATAAGGCGAATGTTGGATATAAATTTTCTCGGCTATGTCAACTGTACTAAGATGGTATTGCCCGGAATGGTTAAGAGAAGATATGGCAAAATCATCTCAGTAGCCTCAGTAGCGGGTAAGGAGGGATCCGCACTCGGATCGAGCCATTATGCGGCCAGCAAAGGAGCCATTAATGCCTTCTCCTGCTCCATGGCCAGGGAATTCGGCAGTTATGGTATCAACATAAATACAGTTTGCCCGGGGCTTATTCAAACACCAATGGGTGAAGCCACGGGACAGGCAGGTATGGAAGGTTATGTAAAAAAATGTGCCCTCAAGAGAATGGGCCAACCTGAAGAGGTTGCCAATGTGATTTCATTTCTGGCAAGTGATGCAGCAAGTTATGTGACCGGACAAGCGTGGCTGGTCTGTGGTGGCACGCGTTTTGATTAAGAAACAGAGAGACTTATTAGTACCTTACAAAAGAAATTGTGCGCAAATTGGCCACGAATTTTTCCCAAAGAGAAGTCTCATTGGAGACCGATTGACGATTGAAGATTGACGGTTGAAAATTGAGCTAAAAAGGATTTCTATTTAGGGCCAATTAA
>JADHXI010000068.1 GCA_016783065.1 Desulfobacteraceae bacterium
GGGTACCGTGGGGTTTGGCCATTTCTTTCAGGCGCTCTCTAAACCTGTAGTCGCAGGGTGGCTGATATTTGGGGTTTTGCCAAAAGCACGGAGAAGCTAATATGGCTTATCAGGAGAAAACCCCAAATATCAACCACTGTCAACATGAGAAGTAAATTCACTTTGAGAGAGCGCCTTCAAGAAACACCCAAACCCCACTCCAGAATTCCTATTATTTCTCCCGGACTTATTGAGAAGTTATGATTGTTTCACATAAAAGTCAGGCAGCCTTCATCTGCTTTACTTTTTGTTCGATGAAGTCTATGACCTTGGCCTCCAGCTTTACCTCGTCAAGCCGGTTTATGCGAGGAATGCCGCCCGGGCTGACACAATTTATCTCTACCATCTTATCTCCAATAACGTCAACACCCACAAAGAACAGGCCATCCTGCACCAAACGGTCCTTGAGGGCGGCACAGATTTCCCTTTCCTCCGGCGTCACCTCGTGCCTGTATGCCCGAGCCCCCGCATGGATATTGGTCCTGAATTCACCCTTACGCGGTCTCCTTCTCATGGCCCCTATAATTTCCCCATTCAGCAAAAGGATCCTCACATCACCCACCCGCTGCACCACATCCAGGTACTCCTGTACCATAATCGGTTCTCTCTCAGGGTAGGAGCGATAGGCCCGGACATAGTAATTGATCAGAGAGTGCAGGTTTTCACGATCCAGCACACTGACCTTTATCACGCCCTCGCCACCATATCTCTGCAAGGGTTTGATGACCATGGCACCGCCAAAATCGTCAATGATCTTCTTGAGTCGGACCGGATCTCTTGACACATGGGTCTCCGGAATAATTCCCGGAAAATTGAGGGTGTAGAGTTTGCTGTTTGCCAGGATCTGACCGCTGGTACTGTTTATCATAAATACCTGGTCATTGACCGATGACAGAAACTCCATGCTCTGGTAGATCAGGGGGGGGTTTTTGCGCAGAAACAGGGCATCAAGATCCGTGACGGTCTCAAATATGAGTTCATCCTTCTTGAGGCAATTGATCAGGCTCCGCCAATATCGCTTCATGGAAAGGTTTGGGGGCACAGTGATATTTCGCATCCTGGCCACCACCTCATTCTTTCGGATATACACATCGTGGGGTTCCAGAAAATAGACCGAATGCCCCCGCTGGTTGCATTCATACATCAAGTGACTGGTGGTCTCATTTTCTGGCGCAATAGAGTCCAGCCTGTCCATCAGAAAGGCTATGTGCATGAGGCGCCTCCATACTTTCCAACCACGTAATTGATAATCTGAGACGCGATGTCCTGCCCCGTCGCGGCCTCAAGCCCTCTGAACCCGGGAGAGTAATTGACTTCCACCACCTTTGCCGTGCCGCTTCCATCCACAATGATATCGGTCCCGGAGATTTCAAGGCCCAAGGTCCTGGTTGAACGGATGGCCAGTTTTGCCAATCCTTGCCCCAATGTCACGGCCCTGCCACGACCTGTCAGGTGGATGTTGGATCTAAAATCCGTGGGCTTGGGTCTGAGTTCCATGGTCCCGACAACCCGACTCCCCAAGACAAAGACCCGAATGTCCCTCCGCCCTTTGGAGGGAATATATTCCTGGATCAAGAGCCCCCGGCTCTTATCCAGAAGGTTGTGTATGATAAACTCGGCCGTGGCCGAAGATTCCACCAGGACCACTCCGGTCCCTTGCCTGCTTGAAAGCGTCTTTGCAACCACCGGATATCCACCAATCTTCCTCACGGCCTCTTTGAAGAGCTGGAAATTACCGATGAGATGTGAATCAGGGACCGGGATCCCTTTTCGCGCCAGATTCTGGAGGCTCAGAAACTTGTTCCTGGCCAGGAGGACCGGCTGAAATCCATTTACCACAGGGATACCTGTGAGTTCAAAATGTCGCACAAGGGCAAGGGCATAGTCGTTAATGGTTGCCCCGATCCTGGGGAGGAGGACATCCGGTCCTGCATCAATTCCCCTTATTTCAAGCTTTGGGCTACCAGCACCGATCTCAAAGAAGCAATCCCGGGGATGGATGAGTGATGCCTTGTGCCCCTGTTTACCGGCAGCCTCAATCATCCTTCGATTGGGGTGGTATCTATGGTTTCTTACGCTCAGTATTCCGATGAGCATAACGTGATTTCGTGCCTCACGTGACAAGGGTTTCCAGCTTCACAAGAGCTTCTTCGACCTTTGGTGAAAATGGTTCTCCTGAACCGAACTCCCTTATAGCCAACTGCAGTTCCCTCTTCAACCCAAAAAGCTCCCGTATCTCATGGGGCCCATAGCCATCGCCTCGGAGGAGTTTGTAGATCTCCTCCACATAGGTCTGGCCATCGGTAAAGCTCTTGTCGATTCTCTGTAGCATTTCAACCACCAACCGGGCGGCCTCTGCCGAATCCATGGAGTTGTGGCTCCAGGCAAGACCGAGGCCCTGCAGTCCAAATCGATCCCTTTCCTGGTGGACCAGGGTATTACCGCTATAGTAGAAAAGGTAGGGGTGATAATAGGGGAGTCCGCTGTTGTTAATAAATTGGACGGTTTCCGAGAAAGTTTCCAATGTTTCACCCGGATAGCCAATAATAAAACTCCCCCTTCCATAAATGCCATGATCACCGAGCATCCTGATGGCGTCGAGTGATTGATCCACCCTCAATCTCTTGTCCATATTATCCAGGATGGTCTGGCTCCCGGATTCAAGTCCCAGATCAACAAATTCGCATCCTGACAACTTCATGCGCTTTACCAGTTCAGGGGTCAGAGAGCCGGCACGGGCAAAGGAAGACCATGTAAAAGAGAAGCGCTCCTCAAGCATCATCTTGAGTACCGCCTCAAGTCTTGTCTTGTTAGCAGTGAAATTGTCATCTGTGAAGCGTATGTGTTTAACAAATCCAAGGCTGTTTATGGACTTGAGTTCTTCTCTGAGCGCATCGATGGACTTATAGTGAATCTCGGGAAACAACCAGTGATAGGTACAGAACCGGCATCTGTAGAAACAGCCTCGACTGCTGTTTACAGGCAAGATCTTGCGGAGATAACCCTTGGGGATGTCCTGCCATGGTATGGCCGTCTCGTCCATCAGGACTTCTTCACTTTGACGAGGCGTAAAGAAGAGCCTTTCTTTCTCGTCAAACAGTCCCAGATTGGGTACATTGCAAATATCCTGTCCCTGTGCCAGTCTCTGAAGCAGCCTTACCAGGGTCTGCTCTCCTTGTGCCTCTATGACAAAGGCATCAATCTTCCCGCAAAACGTGGAAAAAAAACCCTTGGCCTGTGGTGAGAGGTCATCGCCTCGATCGAGGGCCTTTTTTACCAGCATCCCCCCTGCAATCACGGCCACTTCAGGGGCAAACTGCTTGATCTGCGCGGCAATATCCCGTATATCGTTCATGTAGATAAAGTTGGATGAGATACAGACCGCCAGCGGAGCTTCCTGCAGGAGATCCGCCAGCCTGGCCGTGGAATAGTTCTGAACAATGATGGGATCAAACCCGTGCCCCATGAGGTGTTGGTAGAGAAAAATACCATTTAGGGTAACGCTGTTGGCCAGGGAATAATATTGAGTCACATTGGTTGGCGTAAGCTCCGGCATGCGACGGCCATTCCTGACAAAATTCATCAGGTCAAGGAGGTCCATGTATCGGTCATCCAAAACCAGAACAGACTCTAAGATATTCCGATGCACCTCCCTCTGGATAGCGCTGAGGTCGAGGCCGGGGAACCGAGAGGATTGACGTTCGGCCCGGGATTCTGCACTCGCCATCTTTTGCCTCAGCTGGGCGTCATTGTTCAATGGTTGGTTCTGTGCGATTATTATAACCTTGGGTCGTTTCATAAAGATCTTCTAACTAATCATTGAGTCCGTGTAAAATAATCGGAAGTCTGCAGTGGGGTTCGGGTGTGTCTTTACGCATTGCTGTTATGTGGTTCCCTGATCGTGGGTCATGGTAGGCAATGAGGATGCCGTTGTCAATGCACAAGGATTCCACCACCTGAAATACCAAATCCATGTCAAAGCCCCCAATCAAATACTTCTTTAAAAAGCCGGATGAGATCCCCTCGGCCATCCTGGATCAAATCCAAGATCTCATAGAAACGGGGGGCGGGGTCGGAACATCCTATATCAGAGAAAACCTCCAAAACGCCCTCCTCATCGGCTATGCCGTTCACAAAGATCGCGTGGTGGGGTCCTCGACACACAAGCACCCCAAGATAGCATACAGGAAAAAGATCGAGGCCCTCACCGGTCTGGATCTCTCGGGATATCTTGAGAGAGGGTATACGACGGTAGACCCAAGGTATAGGGGGCAGGAAATCGGGGGAAGGCTTATCAGAGGATTGATCGAGAAATCAAAGGAGAAAAAAATCTACGTGACCATCAGAATGGATAACATTCCTCCCCTACGAATGACCTATAAGGAAAATATGGTTCTTTCGGCACGATTTATTAATAAGAGAACAGGCCACGAGATAGGTGTCTTCATCAACCAAGGGGTTCCGCCAACATCCTAAGACTTTCTTCGCAATTCATAGCCCTCAATAATTTCACCCAGCGTAACGAACAGGGGATCCCGGTCCTTGCCGTTTTCTTTGGCGGCATCAAGCACTTCGTTGAGAAACATCAATCGCGACCAATCAAATGGCTTATTTTTGAGTCCTCTGACCTTGTCGACGGTCAGTTCACCCGGAAAGCTCGAAGGGGTTTCTTGCCCCAGTGCCCGGAATGTCAGCATGGTTCTGACACACTTATCGCAGACACAACAGTTGAGATCCGGAGACGTGTCAAACTTGTATTGCCCTTCCCAGCATACCTTCAGGTTTTCAAGCGCCTCGGGCCAGGCCATGAGGGCCTTTAGTTTCTCCACCCGGGTAAAGACCATATCGTGATGAACCCCAAAACTCTTGCTGGAGAGCAACCGGTCCGTTAACGGATGGCTCCCCCACGGCAGAAGGTGGAGATAGGAATGACTGCTGCCCACCAGGACCCCGCCCCACATCTTTCGGAACAGCGAAGCCACCGAAACAAGCACACACGCATGTGAGGTCCAGAACCTCTTTATGGAAAGCAAGTACTTGAGGTTGGTTCGGACATTTAGAAATATCAGGGTATTGTCTCCTTCAAGCAGCCTTTTGTTCCTTTCAACCACATTCTTACACTGTCTGTCATACTCAATATTAACATCAAAACCCTCAACATAAAGGACCGAGCCGATATCAAACAACTTCCTCTTTATGGGCCCCCGCCTCAATACGTGGTTTAATGCGCAAAAGGCGCCATCCACCCCCCCGGAAAAGCTCAATATCACGCGGTCGTTGATCTTTTCTTCCTCCACCTCGCTGTCGGTCCCGATATCAATCCGGGTGTATTTCTCTGGAAACCACAGGTTGAAAATGACCTGAAACTCCTCCAGATTGTCAAGCAGCGAAGAAGAGACAGGGCCATGAACTCTCAAAGTTGCGGCGTCCTCCATGGCCTTCAGCAAGGAAGCGATCAGAAAGGAGTCCATCAGTTCATACGAACAGTATTGCTGCTGCTCAAGTGGCATGGAATACCACAGCTTCAAATCTTCATCATACGATCTTGATAAAAGAACATGGATCTCAAATTTATCAATGTCGCCTCGTCGTATCACATTGTCTAAATAAACGTCCACGTACCGCATTTATTTCTCCAAATCCTCTTCTGTTGCCTTCAACCCCATGGCCGGTGTTTGGCATAAAACCCCACGGGAGCTGTCTTGCTGATTACCTGTAATTTCTCAATAAATACAGGAGAAATTTTGGGAATTCCGGAGTGGCGTTCGGCACCCGAATAGTAACTTCTCAATAATTCTGGGAGAACTACCCTGGCATTTCTAGAGTGGGGTTTGGCTGTTTCTTGGAACCGCTCTCTCAAAGTGGATTTACACATCATTTTGGCAGTGGCTGATATTTGGGGTTTTCTCCTGTTGCCCCCTATTAGTTTCTCCATGCTTTTGTCAAAACCCCAAATATCGGCCACACTTCTACAATAGGTTTAGAGAGCGGTGGAAAGAAATGGCCAAACACCACGGTGCCCAAGGTTATTGAGAACTTACCCCGAATCTATTGAAAATTTGCGATTATCTATCTTGAAAAAGTCTATGTCTGATCACTCTGTCTGGAAAAGATAGCGAGACATGGGGAGGGATGGGGGATTGAAACCCTGCTATTCGACAATCATTTCTCGTAACTCTTTACCTTCTCGTGTAAATGGCGTATCCGTCCGCTCAACTCCTTGCAGATATGGAGCGCAATCTGCGGGTATTCCCTCACAATCTCCGTAAACTCCTGTTTGTGGAGGACCAGGAGATTGGATTCTTCCTCGGTTCGAATGCTAGCGGATCGTACAACATCTTCAAAAAGCGCCATCTCTCCAAAATAACCGCCGGCGCCGATACGGTCCAATTCGATCTCACGGCCTCCTTCTGCCCCTTCTTGACCCTTTAATACTGAGACCTCACCCTTGACAACCAGGTACATGGTATCTCCAGCCTCACCCTCTTTGATGACAAAATCACCTGTCGGATAAACGGCCTCCTCTGTCACCGATGCCACGGCTGCCAACTCACCCACGGCAAGACCCTCAAATATCTCGATTCCCTTTAGACGCAAAATCTTGTCCGGAATACTCATTTCTGTTTCCATATCTTCCTCCGTTTGGGCCGAATCGCCGCTCTGCATTTCCATGACGCGTCGGGCCATCTGACGAACGTACGGATTTTCTGATTCTGTATGTTCTTTCACAATCCCTTCGCTCACCCCGTCGAGCCCCTGTTTGGCCAGCAGATACAGGGTTAGCACCACCGTCACCCAATCCTTCTTTGAAAGGAAGTGGGAGCAAAGGGCAGATTTGTCTGAATCAAAATCGGGCAACTGAAAGTTCTTCCTGCCAGATCTTAGGGCCTCAGCGGGAGCGGATTCTTCTAACAACGGAACAATGATCTTGGACAGGGATGCGTCTATGGAATCGTCCAGGGCCTCAAGACTGTTTGCCCTCTGGCGAGCGTTGGCAGAAAAGATGCCCCTCCAAATGGCCCGCATCTGGCCGGAACTATCCTCAGTGGCCAAAACCCGCAGGACATTCTCCAGCTCCACATGTTTTTTGTTTTCCAGATGGGCAATAAGGAGGTCCCTCTCTTCGCTCTCGGGCATGGACCGAAGCCCTTCTGACTCGACCAAATAGTTGTAGCACCTCTCCACCTGGGAGCGGGCGAATCGAAAGACGTCCACATCCTTTATGTCCAAGGATTCCAACAGTGCGAATAGGCCGTCCCTCACCTTGCGTCGCGGGATATTGAGCGACTCGATGAGCAGTTGGGCGTTTTGGTAGGAAGCGGCCTGAAGCCTATCCTTCGCCAGGTCGTGGACCTTGTCTGAGGGATCGTCCATGGTGGAAATCGCTATCCTTATGGCATCATCACCGTCGATTTCCAGTGCATCGAGGGCTGCCAGGCGTACGGACTCCAAGGGGTGTGAAAGATGGGGAATCACCAAAGTATTAATGTCTTCAGCCCCGAGACGGCTGAGGGCCGTCAAGATAAGGGAAAGGACAGACCCATCTTTTTCCTGTTCCAAAATCTCTCTTAGTTTTTTGACATACGAAACGTCCCCGCTTTCCCCTGTCGCGGTTACACCCGCCCTTCTCTCGGAGGCATCACCCGAGGCAAGCCAGCCATCTATTGTTTCACGATATTCTTGCGGTGACTGCCGGAAAAGCCCGATGAGTGCATAGGCCTTCACCTCAGGATTTTGAGCACTCTCAAAAATCTCCTGGTTGAGGGATGAGGAAGAACCAGAGGGGAGCCGATTGGCGGCCTGAAGCACGGCAATGGTCAGGTCGGGTTTATCAAGGTCGGCCAATTCCTTTAGTACCTCGACAGCCGATTGACCCGCATCGGGAGAAAGCCTGGAGAGCAGGGCTATCTTTGTATCATCATCGTTTTCCTTGACGGCCTTTAGGATCTGGGAGTCGAGCTCTTCCAATTCCTGGGATTTCAATAAATCAGCGTACCATATGCTCTCGTTCCCTCGAGCAGCCAGGAACGACTCAACCAGTTGGGCCTGCATCTTCTTATCCTTGAAGACCTGGCTTATATCTTGCTCTTCCAGCGACTTGAGGTCGAGCATATTCCTGGATATCAGGTCCAACAGGATCTTTGAGTAAGACCTTTTGAGAAAAAAGGTTGTAAGAATCCACCCCCCCACAAAGCACATGGCCGCGATTGAGAGGTACCTTGGCGGAAATAGTCCCTCTGAGACCATAATGATTCCCGAGCCTAAAAGTACACCAATCCGCACCACGGTTCCTCTCAAAAACGGCCTGATCACGCCCCGGTATGATACGGGAAAGAGCCCCATCAATATGGCCCGGGCCGGGTTGTTCATGGTGGTCCTCAACACATTGGTGGATACCCGTGCGTACATGGCCGAAACGATATCAAACTTCAGCAGGAAGGCCAGAAAGGCGATCATATAGTTAATGGGGTGAAACATGAGCACTACCGGCAGCCCCCACCGGCCGTATACCCGACCGATAAAGAGAAGGATTATCAGGCTGACGATATTCATGCAGCCCCGGAAATAACCAAAAAATGCCAGCATCCCTCCCTGGGTTGCATAGGTTTCATTCACCGCGAAGTTGAATTGGTAGTTTATGATGGGAATCACGATATTTGGCAGGAGCGTCAAGAGGATAAGGACCTTTACCAGGTCCGACTCCTTCATCAGGGGCAAGATTTTTTTAAATTCCTGTATGATATTGGACCGCTTCTTGGCCTTCTTTTCCTTCCTGTCAGGAAGCAGCAGGGTTGGAAATTTTTTCCCCATCCGCTTTACGGCCACGGCCCCCAGCATGGTTGTTACCAGATAGGCGAACATTAGGTTATCCATGGAGATCGCCTTGGCCAGGGAGGGCGTTGCGAAACTACCGATGATTCCCCCTATGACCCCGCCTGCGGTGATAAGGGGAAACAATCGTTTGGACTGTCTGGTATTGAAGAGGTCATTGGCCAAATTCCAGAAGACGAGTGCCAGCAAGACCTCGTATTGTGACTTCAACACAAACAGCACAGGATAGATAAGATCAAACCCGAGGGGAACCACAAAACGGAGCGCAGCCACGGAGATCCCGCAGTACATAAGCATATAAGACAGCATACGACTCCCGGGGAGTCTGGTCATTATCCCTGTCATAAACCCCATGATAACAAAGGTGGATATGGAATTGGCCACGTAAACGATGGGGAGGTACTCTACACCGAATCTCTTGAGGAAGGCGGTCTCGGCGAAGTTGTTGAAAAGGATGCTTGATGTGCGGATCAGGAAAAGGAGGAGTGCGGTCCAAAGAAAAAGGGAGATTTCTTCCTCATAGATATTGAGCCATTTTCCCACTGTCTTTAGCATTTGCTTTCCTCGGTTGCTTGATGGGAAAGGATTCGATTAGGTAGGATCAGGGGTTAAATTAGCCGCTAGCTCATGGGGTGTCAAGGTTTTTACGCCAGGATGGGAATATCCATTCTTATGTTTGGGACCCCTTCCATTTCCTATTTGCCACCCGGAAACAGTACCATCCAGAGACCCAACAGGATGAACAACACTCCAGCCCCTATTTTGATATATATTGGTGGGACAATTCTGCCCACCACAGAGCCAAAGAGGACTGCCAGCAGTGACGTTAAAATCAGGGCACTTGCAGAACCCACGAATACGGCGGCCCGTGACCTGTTGCCCGCAGCAAAGAGAAAGGTAGCCACTTGGGTCTTATCCCCCAGTTCGGCAAGAAATATCATACCAAAAGTTGTTAGCAGAACCTTCATATCCATAGCCCATCCTCCCTCTTAATCTGTTTGGCGTGCTTAAGTCTAGCAATTAATTCGGAAGAAATAATAAGATTTTTTCAGTGGGGTTCGGGTGTTTCTTTCAGGCGCTCTCTCAAAGTGGATTTACTTCTCATTTTCGCAGTGTCTGATATTTGGGGTTTTCTCCCCCTGAACCCTTATTAGCTTCTCCATGCTCTTGTCAAAACCCCTAATATCAGCCACGCTACGACGACAGGTTTAGAGAGCGCCGGAAAGAAACGGCTGAACCCCACGGCACTCGAACTTACTGAGCTTACTTCCACTCACGGCATAGCCCCGTATTTTTTGAGTTTTTTGTGCAGGGTCTTTCGAGTGATCCCAAGGCGCCTCGCAGCCTCACTCTTGTTCCCCCCGGAGGCCTCGAGCGTCTTCAATATGGTCACCTTCTCAATTTCACCCAGAGACAAGTCTCCAGGCACATTGCTTTCTGATGAAATATCCTGTCCTCGAGGGTCGTCACCCCTCACTACTGTGGGCAGGTCCTCTTCATCCAGATATTCTGACCTGGAAAGGACCACGGCCCTTTCAATGGCATTCATCAGCTCACGGACGTTGCCTGGCCATTCATATTTGAGCAATCGATCCATGGCCTGGGGTGTCAGGCCTTTGATTCTCTTGTGATTTTTTTCGGCAAACACTTCCAGGAAATGTTGAGCCAGAAGGGAAATATCCTCCTCCCTCTCCCTCAGAGGGGGGACCTTCAGGGTCACCACGTTCAAACGGTAATAGAGATCTTCTCTAAAACGGCTCTCCTCAATCTCATGAACCAGATCCTTGTTGGTGGCTGTTATTACCCTGACATCTGCCTTGATGACCTCCTCGCCCCCGACGCGTGTAATCTCCCTTTCCTGAAGCACGCGCAACAATTTGACCTGCATGGCCAGCGACATTTCACTGACTTCGTCCAAAAACAGGCTGCCCCCGTCCGCCATGAGAAATCGCCCTTCCTTACGCCGGTGAGCGCCTGTAAAGGCCCCCTTCTCGTGGCCAAAAAGCTCAGACTCAAGGAGCGTCTCGGTGAGGGCGGCACAGTTGATCTTTACAAAGGGTCCGGTCTTCCTGGGACTGTTAAAATGTATGGCCCCCGAAATCAGTTCCTTGCCCGTGCCCGACTCCCCGGTGATCAAGACCGTCGCCTCTGTCGGCGCCACCTGGGCCACAGTCTCCATGAGTTCCGCCATGGCCCTGCTGCGTCCGATGATATTCCTCTGGTCGAAGCGGGCTCCCAGGGTCTCCCGCAACTGGCGATTTTCCTCCTTCAGGTGACTATGGTCCATGGCTCGCTCCATGGCGAGCCGGAGTTCGTCAAAGTCAAGCGGCTTTGTAAGGTAGTCATAGGCCCCTTTTTTGAGTCCCTCCACGGCTGTCTCCACAGAAGAATAGGCGGTCATGATAATGACCGGTATGGCAGGATTGTAGGACTTTATTTGAGACAGGGCCTCGAGCCCCGAGACCTTTATCATTCGAATATCCATTAAGATAAGATCATAGGGCTTGCCGTGGACCATTTGGATAGCCGTATCCCCATCGTCAGCCTCGCTGATTTCATATCCCCAGCCGGAGACAAGTGTCCGCAGCATGGTTCGATGGGCCTGATCATCATCCACTACTAGAACTGTACATTTTGGTTTCATGGCACTCAAACCTCTCTGGAAGATGGTAGGGTAATGGTTATGGTGGTTCCCTCTTCTGGCTGACTCTCCACACGTATTTTCCCCCCATGGGATTCAATGATCTTGAGGACAATCGCAAGTCCTAACCCTGTTCCGGACGACTTGGAGGTAAAATAGGGGTCAAATACGTGTGGAAGGTCCTCGGCTCTGATCCCTGCCCCCGTATCCGAGACAACAATCTGGATGTCCCCATCATCCTCATCCCTCCCCAGTCCCACGGAAAGTGTCCCTTCTGCCCCCATGGCCTCGATGGCGTTCAGATAGAGATTTAGAAGGACCTGCTTGAATCTGTCCGGATCGATCATCATTTTGTCTATTTCAAGAGAGATATCTGTATCAATATGTATTTGCTTTTTATTGACATCCCCTTGGATCAGTTTGACAGAATGCTGTATCAAGTCCTGGATTGAGATGGATTTTTCCTGAATCCTCATGGGCTTTGCGAATTCCAGGAGTTGACCGATGACCCGGTTCAGTCGTTCCACCTCCTGAATCATCACCTCTGCCGTCTTTTGATCCTCGGGCACCTCCCGATACCTTTCCTTGAAATAGGTGGCAAACCCCTTTATGGAACTCAAAGGATTGCGTATCTCATGGGCAACGCCGGCCGCAAGCCTCCCGATGGATGCCAGGCGCTGACTTCTTTGCACCTCCCGCTTCAGGTGCTCCATCTGGGTCAGGTCCCTGAAGAGGACCACATACCCCAAGAACCCCCCAAATTCCTCCTCAAGAAAGGTAGCAATCACCTCCAGGGGAATGGGTTTGCCCCCTTTCACAGGGCAATCTATCTCTTTTTCAATGATACCTTTGCTGTTTTTCAGTTCCTCTATGACCTCACAGAGGGGCTGAGGCAGGGCTTGTTCGGGCATCTTCCAGAGGACTTCCCCAGATGAAAGCTGAAGTATGGACTCTGCTACTTGATTGAAGGATGCAATTTTTCCGTCCATACCGATAGCCACGAGACCCATTGGCATATTCTCCACCAGATTATCAGAAAAGACCTTCAGCCTTGAAAGGGAGGTCTTGGTGGACCGGTATGCCTGGGCCAGAAAAAGCGAAACCATGCCTGCAAAACCGATCAGCAGAAATGTGACCGCCATGACCACCGAGTTGCGCATGGCTTCTTTTCTTGCAGCTTCCACAGGCCCCATATCCAGCCCGACAAAAATGACTTGATTTGGGTCACGGGCAGTGCCGGCTGACGCCATGTGAGGCCGGCACCAGTCATTGACCGCGACCCTTCCGTGACCCTTCCTCATATGATGTCTGTCGGGATGTCCACGTGTGGGTGCAAATTGTCGAAACACCTCAAATATCTTTGTGTGATCCGTGTCCGATACCTGACGTCGGTTCACCCTTTGGGACTTGGCGATCCTCCCCAAATCAAGGTCCGTTCCATGGTGCTTCCCAATCTGGGAAGGGTCACTGTGGGCCAGTACTTTTCCACCGGCGTCCGTAACCATGAGATAGATGATGTCAGGCTGTTGAGCCGTTTCCCTCAGCAGTCTCTGAACCTGAAATCCTCCCCAGCGCATCCCCATCATACCGGTCCTGGCACCCGCCTCGAAGGACCTTATCAGGGCCGCTCCTTTTTCCAGCAGCAGTTTGGTTGTGCTTTCCTTTTGGTGGTTTATGTTTTCAACGGTCATGAAGACAAAAAGTGGGACCAGCACCAGGACCGCACCCAGGATGATCCAGGGCGACACTCCGACCCACCAATTTGTTTTTGCCTTAACCTTTCTCATCACCCGTAACTCAAAGCAAAATGCATACCAATCTCCGACGAACCGCTTCTCCTCGCCCCAGCCCAGACTCCCAGGGGCTCCAAACCCAAACCCCGCCCATGGTATCAATCCATACGTGGATACTTTCTACCCGATTGGGTACAATTGCTGCATACTAAGTATCCATCTTTTGTGCTGCTATTTCAACAAAATTCACCCCAGGCCCATAGCCATATCAATACAATTCGTGTAATTTAAGGTGCTTATCCAGCTACCCCCATCGTTTGGCACAACCCTTGCTGATGAGTGTCCAAAAGAAAAACTCTTGAAAGGAGGCTTTGAAAATGAAAAAATTGCTAATTATCCTAGGAGGAATCGCGCTGATCACAGCCTTGGCCTATCCGGTCTCTGCAAGATGGGGGGAAGGTCGCCACATGGGTTATGGTGGCCACGGTTTCTATGGAAATTATGGTGGTGGGTATGACAATATGACCGAGACCCAGCGTTCCCAGCTGGACGACCTTTACCAGAAGTCTTACGATAAGATGGCTCCGATCAGAAATCAGATTTGGACAAAGTCTGGAGAATTGGATACACTTCTCGGTACGTCAAGCCCCGATCCCGATAGGGTAAGGACCCTTCAAAAAGAGATTAGTGATCTGAAGGGCAAGATGGCGCAAGAACGGATCAGTATGGAGCTTGAGGCCCGGAAAATCGTCCCAAAAGGCAGCTATTTCCGGGGCCACCGAAGGGCCCAAAGGGGATACATGAGAGGTTACGGGTCTGGCGGCCCTGGTGGATGCTGGAACTAACCACTCACTGGTCTAGGGGCGGGTAATCCCCGCCCTGAACCGTTCGCGGATAATTATTCGTTTTCGGTTCAATATTCTCTTCTTATTTCAAGCCTTTTGGGCCACCACAACCCTGTAACGATGGCTATAATCTTTGATCCGGTAACACCCGCCGTAACCATGGATCTGGCCGGTCAGTCTCAGTGCCTCTTCTGTCTGCTCCGGTGCCATCTCCAGCATTAACCATCCCTCTTCCTTGAGGTAATTTACCCCACCCTTGATGATTTTTTCGATGTAATCCATCCCCCTCTCGCCGCCCATCAGGGCCAGTCTCGGTTCGTAATCGCGCACCTCGGGAGGCAGTTTATCGTAATCCTCCGACGCGACATATGGGGGATTGGATAAAATGATATCGAAGGTAATACCCTGATTTATCAACGGTCCCCACAGGTCTCCTTGTCTAAATTCGATCCGTTCTGAGACCCCATGCCTTTCTGCATTGAAACGGGCTATCTCAAGGGCCCCAACCGATATGTCTGTGGCCCAGAGCCGGGCTTCAGGGAGTTCCTTTGCCAATGAAATGGCCACTGCGCCACACCCCGTTCCCAGATCCAGCACCCTTCCCCCGTCAGCCGGAAACCCCGCGTTGGTCCTGATGCGCTCAATCGCCTGCTCCACCAGCAGTTCGGTTTCAGGCCTCGGAATCAGGACCTCCGAGTTCACAACAAATTCTAATGACCAGAACTCCTGCACCCCTGTGATATACTGCAGGGGCTCCCTGAGGCTTCGTCTCTTGATAAGGGAACGGTATCCTGAGATCTCTTTTTCGGTCAGCGGCTGATCAATATTGAGATAGAGCTTCAGCCTGTCCACCCTTAGCAGGTGGGCCAAGAGGACCTCGGCATCCAGGCGGGGATTGTGGACCTCCTTCTTCTTTAGGTAACCGGTGGCGGCCTCCAGGAGGTCCTTTACTTTCCAGGGTTTGTTTGTCATTTGGAAACAGGCGACAACCGGTCAGTTATCACTATTTTTCTTGAGCGCCTCGGTCTGAAAGTGAGTGATGAGGGGTTCGATAACGAGGTCCAATTCTCCCTGGAGGAAGCTCTCCAATTTATAAAGAGTGAGTCCTATTCTGTGTTCCGTGACCCTCCCCTGGGGGAAGTTATAAGTCCTTATCCTTTCACTCCTGTCTCCCGAACCTACCTGGTTCCGGCGCTCTTGGGAGATCTTTGAGTGCTGCTCTGCCTGTTGCATGTCAAAGAGCCGGGACCGAAGGACCTTCATGGCCTTGGCCTTGTTCTTGTGCTGGGATTTTTCATCCTGACAGCTCACCACCAGCCCCGTGGGGAGGTGCGTGATGCGGACGGCGGAATCGGTGGTGTTCACATGCTGGCCGCCGTGTCCGGATGCCCTGAATACATCCACACGAAGATCCTCGGGATCTATGGCAACGTCTATCTCTTCTGCCTCCGGAAGCACGGCCACCGTGACTGCCGATGTATGGATGCGGCCCTGGGCCTCTGTCTCCGGCACCCGTTGGACACGATGGACACCACTCTCAAATTTGAGCCTGCTGTAGACCATCTGCCCCCCTATTAAGATGATTATCTCTTTGAAACCGCCGATTCCCGTGGCATTTTGACTTAGGATCTCTGCCTTCCATCCCCTCATCTCAGCATACCGGCTATACATCCTAAATAGGTCAGCGGCAAAAAGCGCCGCCTCTTCTCCGCCCGTGCCAGCCCTTATCTCTAAAAGCGTGTTTTTCTCATCATTTGGATCCTTTGGTAAGAGCAGGGCCTTCAGTTCCTCTTCCAAATGGGCCAACTTTGAGCGCAGGGCCTCTATCTCTTCATTGGCAAGTTTCCTTATTTCGGGGTCCGGATCATTCAACAAAGGACGGTTATCTTCAATCTCGTGCTGCACAGACCTGGACTTCCTAAAGGTATTTATGATGGGTGTTAATGAGCCGTGCTCCTTGATATATTCCTGATAGAGCCTTTGGTCACGGATAACCTCCGGTCGTCCCAGATTCTCTTCAAGCTCATCATAACGCTCTTCAATTTCTTTGATCTTTCCAAACATGGTTCGACTCCTCATTTCTTGAGGGATGTTTCAGGCATCTTGAGGTCAACCCTTATTCGCTCGAGGGTGAGTAACACAACACACCCCCCTTTTCCCGTGGACGGGAGAGTGATGACAGATTTTACAAATAGAGGATGATAGGAGGATCGCTGGAAGCTAAGTACAGCCGCACTCTTGTTCCACACAAATGAAGGGGCTCAGATATGGGGGGCCGATGTAAGACATCGCTTTTCCGTAATTCGTTCCCTTTTCAGGTCTTTGATCCGTTTGCGCCGAATTCCTTATTGAACTTGGCATATTTCCTTCTGAATTTTTCTACCTTGCCGGCGGAATCGACCAGTTTTTGTTTGCCTGTGAAAAAAGGATGGCACTTAGAACAGATCTCAACACTTATTTCCTTGATCGTTGAACCGGCCTCAAATTTATTGCCGCAGGCGCAGCGGACGGTGGCCACATGGTATTCCGGGTGAATCCCCTGTTTCATTTTATTCTCCTTATCTTGTTTTACCTGATTACTCGCTCATGGAAGCCAAGAAGGCTTTATTATCCTTGGTTCCCTTGATTTTATCAAGCAAAAATTCCATGCTATCGACCGGGGTTAGGGGGGCCAGCAGTTTGCGTAGTATCCATATACGATTCAGATCCCGCTCATCCAGCAGGAGTTCCTCTTTCCTGGTACCGGAAAGATTTATATCTATGGATGGGAACACCCGTCTGTCACTCAGCTTTCTGTCCAGATTAATTTCCATATTTCCGGTCCCTTTGAACTCTTCAAAAATGACCTCGTCCATCCTGCTGCCCGTATCGATAAGGGCCGTCGCAATGATTGTCAGGCTTCCTCCCTCCTCAATATTTCTTGCCGCCCCGAAAAAGCGTTTGGGCTTGTGAAGGGCATTCGAGTCCAATCCACCCGAGAGAATCTTTCCGCTGGGGGGAACCACAGCGTTATATGCCCGGGCCAACCGGGTGATGCTATCCAAAAGGATCAAGACATCCAGTTTATGTTCCACCAGCCTCTTTGCCTTCTCAAGCACCATCTCCGCCACTTGGACGTGGCGTTGGGGAGGTTCGTCAAACGTTGAGCTGATAACTTCTGCATCTACGGATCGAGCCATATCCGTCACTTCTTCGGGCCTTTCATCTATAAGAAGCACGATCTTATGAATACGCTCGTCATTTGCCGTCACGCTATTGGCAACATTTTGGAGAAGCATGGTCTTGCCGGTCCTGGGAGGGGCAACAATCAATCCTCGTTGGCCTTTCCCAAGGGGCGTCATGAGGTCCATTATTCTTGTGGAATAATTGTCGGACATGGTCTCCAGTTTGACCCTCTCATCCGGGTAAAGTGGCGTGAGATTGTCAAACAGGATTTTTTCTCTGGCTATTTCCGGATCTTCATGATTGACCGCCTCAACCTTCAGGAGGGCAAAGTACCGCTCGGAGTCTTTAGGCGGTCGAATCTGCCCCTCGATAGTGTCACCCTTCCTCAGGTTGAAGCGTCGGATCTGCGAGGGAGAAACGTAGATATCATCCGGCCCTGGGAGATAATTGGCGTCGGGGGCCCTGAGGAAACCAAATCCATCCGGGAGTATCTCTAATACCCCGGCCCCGTAAATGAGGCCGTTTCGTTCAGAATTGGCCTGCAACAATGCAAAGGTAAGATCCTGCTTTCGCATACCCGAGGCGCCATCAATACTGAACTCCTTGGCCATGTTAGTCAGTTCGCTTATCTTCATCTTTTTTAGTTCAACAAGATTCATGTCTCATCTCCGTACAAGTTATGTTGGCCGCTCATAAACAAAGTTGCGTCAAGAACGGGTAAAACTTGCCAAGGTTAGGGTTATAATAGAATTGCGATTTTCTCCCGATTACCGTACAGGACCGCTGGCACGGCAAACAGATAGTTTTTCATTTCATAGTCTCTCGGTGGTCTCTTTATTCTCTCAACGATACTTTATCTGGATTTTATCTGGGGCAGAAGCAACTTATCAATAATTCTGGGAGAACTAACCTGGCATTTCTAGAGTGGGGTTTGGCTGTTTCTTGGAACCGCTCTCTCAAAGTGGATTTACGCATCATCTTGGCAGAACCCAAAAACTGAATTCTGTAGAGGACTTAGATGGCCTATCATATGGACAAAATTGAAAGGTGATGACAACGACCTGTACCGGGCCATGAGGTCAACTATAAGCATCCTTAATATATAAGTTAGAGAAGATAATTCAATAGATCGTCATGTAGTCTGCTTAGATATCCGGGGCTTGCCGAATCCTCTAAAAGGCAGGGATTTTCATATCAGGCTATTATAGTCCTTTTTCTCCACATGTCAAGTTCTTTATCCGTTTCGCGCCAAATCCATCCTTCTTAGACCCTGCAGCACACGTTCCATATCAGCGGGAAGGGGTGCCTCAAATTCCACATAAACCCCTGTGTCTGGGTGGGTGGCACCCAAACGTCTTGAATGAAGCATCTGCCTCTCCAGGGTAGGCAGAATCCCTTTTTTGAAGAGCGAATGTTTTCGCCACCACTTGCGGCCGTATCCATAGACCGGATCTCCGGCAACGGGGTGCCCCATATGGGAAAGATGCACTCGGATCTGATGTGTCCTCCCTGTCTTCAAGGAGACTTTGAGAAGAGAAAAACCACCGTGGAATCCCTCAATTTTCTCCCATACGGTAATTGCCCGCCTGCCCCCGGAATCACTGACTGACATCTCTTTTCTCTTCTTTGGGTGACGGGCAATGGAAAGATTGATTTCTCCCTCTTCTCCCTTCATTTTACCATGGACGAGTGCAACATACTCCTTTTTCACCATCCCCGACTTGAACTGCCGGGCAAGTCGTCTGTGGGCCCGGTCATTCTTGGCCACCACCATGACCCCTGAGGTGTCCTTGTCCAGACGATGGACCACCCCCGGTCGCAATTCACCGCCTATCCCAGAGAGGCCCTCGCAGTGTTGAAGCAGACCATGCACCAGCGTGCCATGAGAGTGACCCGGAGCAGGGTGAACAACAAGTCCCGGTGGTTTGTTTACAACAATGATGGACCCATCCTCATGGATGATGCCAAATTCCACCGCCTCAGGTTCCAGGATTTGGGTGGAGAGAGAGGGGATTGAAAAAGAAACCTGATCACCTGCCTTCAATCGATAGCTTGGTTTGGGATCGGAGTCGTTTATCCTTACATTCCCATCCCTTATAAGCGCCTGTATCTTCGATCGTGATAGGCCGGTTGAACGGGTAAACAAAAAGACATCTAATCGAATATCTGGGATGTCCTCGGGGACATCATAAAAGAATGTCCTATCTGAATCATGGTCCATTTTGGACACAACGGAGGGATTCAAGCAAACATCCTGTCAAGGTCCTCTTCTACCTGTTCTTCACCAACATCCTTGGCAAGAGATATCTCTTTGACCAAGAGCCCCCTGGCCGTATCCAGCATTTTTCTTTCCCCAAAGGAGAGTTCCTTGTCCAACCTCAAAATCAACAGATCACGGTAAACCTCGGCAACTTCGAAGACGGACCCGGTCTTAATCTTGTCCATATATTCCCGATACCGACGGTTCCAGGTCTGGCTGTTAAGTGTGACATCCCTCTTTTTCAAAATGGAGTAAAGCTTGGGAATTTCAGTCAGTGGGATAATATCTCTCAGTCCAACATTATTCACATTACTGGTAGGGATCATGATGATCATGTTACTATCAAGGATTCGCATGACATAAAAGTCTTGCTGGCAACCCGACACCTCCTGCGCCTCGATTTTCTCAATGACGCCCACGCCGTGGGCCGGATAAACAGCCAAATCACCTACTTTAAACATTTGAACCCCCATTTCTATCAGAACTTAAAAGAAGGAACGCGGCGATAATGGAACGGAAAGGGTCTTGCCCCTTTTCTCCGCTCCATTATCCCGTTCCTCCAAGATTACCGATTCTCCTTCATATGAATGCCCCTACCCCAAGAAGAGACCAGTTACCGGTAGGGTCGGTGCAATAACCAGTGAAACCACGGACATCAACTTGATGAGGATGTTCATGGCTGGACCCGAAGTATCCTTAAATGGATCACCAACGGTGTCTCCCACCACAGCGGCCTTATGGTTGTCAGAGCCTTTTCCGCCCAAGTTACCCTCTTCGATCCACTTCTTCGCATTATCCCAGGCACCGCCGCCATTGGCCATAAAAAGCGCTAAGAACGCGCCCATGATCACGGCGCCCAAAAGCATCCCTCCTAAGGTCTCTTTGCCTAAGAGGAAGCCGACGGCAACAGGGGTCAGCACAGCCACGAGCCCGGGAGCCACCATCTCTTTCAGAGCAGAGTTCGTCGCAATCGATACGCAGGTCGCGGAATCTGGCTTGGCGCCCTCTTTTCCTTCCAGGAGCCCTGGGATTTCCCTAAACTGGCGACGGATCTCTTCCACGATGCTGAAGGCCGCCTTGCCGACCGAGGTCATGGTAAGGGCCGCGCATGTCATGGGGACCATGGCGCCGATAAAGAGCCCGATAACCACCATCGGGTTGTCGATCAGGACTTGTCCGAGATTAGCCGCCTGTGTATAGGCCACAAAAAGGGCCAACGCGGTCAGGGCTGCAGAACCGATGGCAAACCCTTTTCCGATGGCCGCGGTGGTGTTGCCAAGGGCGTCGAGGCCGTCAGTGATCTTCCTGGTCTCAGGGCCAAGACCTGCCATCTCAGAGATACCGCCCGCATTGTCGGCGATGGGGCCATAGGCATCAACGGTCATGGTTGCGCCTACCGTTGCCAACATACCCACCGCAGATAGGCCTATGCCGTAAATCCCAGCGGTTTCATATCCGACAAAGGTGGCCACACAGATGCCGAGAATCGGAAGCCAGGTGGACTGCATGCCGACGGCCAGGCCTGCAATGATAACGGTAGCCGCACCGGTCTTGGTCTGCTCGGCAATACGTCTGACCGGAGGACCGGATGTGTAATATTCGGCAAGGAGACCGATGG